>JAAHHL010000028.1 GCA_010672185.1 Caldora sp. SIO3E6
TGGGTAGTCTGCTGGACAATTGCTGGGGGTTACAAAACCATACACCTCAAATGTTTCACCAACTTCAAGGATTTCACCAGGATCAGGGGTGGTAATACAAACGGTTGATGAACATAGAGGAATATCCCCTGGGCCTGAACGCTCACAAAATGGGACTGCCAAAGCAGGGTTGGCAAACCCTAAAACAAGAGTGATTAACAGAGCAAAAGTGGCCAAAAGACTGCCAAAGTATTTCTGTATTCTCGACACGTTAATAAACTCCTTAATTATTGAACGAACTATCTATAGGGCGATCTTAAAGATGATTCAGATAGCTTGTGGAATTATATCAATAATAGGGAGAGTTACAACCCCTGAAGCAAAATATTTTTTTTGATTGTCTCGATACTCGCTAAGGAATAATCACTCAGTAAAAACACTTATGAAGTATAATAACTGGCAGCTACTCCACCGACATTGCTACAAAATAAAGTATGTTAGTAACTCCGGAACAGCAGTATGTACAAAGGATTACTATTAAACCGAATGACTAGCCGCATTCGGCACTCTTTGGAATTGCAGGAGATTTTGTCAGCAACAGTCTCAGAAATGCGTTCCTTTCTGGATACAGATCGAGTCAAGATTTATCGCTTTGAGCCGGATGGCTCAGGGCAAGTAATTGCTGAATCCATCGCTCCCAATCGCCTCCCTTCTCTGTTAGGGTTGCACTTTCCTGCTGGCGATATTCCCCCTTCCGCTCGTGAGATGTATATTAAAGCTCGTCAGCGAGCCATTGTTGATGTGCCACGGCAGAGGATTACTCTTTCTCGTCTAGAATCTCCCAAGACTATGGGAGACTTGAAAGTTGAGGAAGTACACGAAAGGACAATCGAAGATATTCTTCAACGTCCTGTAGATCTTTGCCATGTAGAGTACTTAACTAACATGGGAGTACAATCTTCTTTAGTCATCCCGATTTTGACACGTCAGAGTCTTTGGGGTTTACTAGTTTCCCATCATGCCCAGCCGAAAGTTTTCTATCAAGAGCAAATAGAATTAGTGCAGATGATAGCAGATCAGGTTTCTATTGCGATCTCTCAGTCTCATCTACTATCCCAAGCTAGGGAGAAGGCACGGCGAGAAGAGCTGATCAATCACATCTCTACCCTGATTCACTCTCCCCTGGCAATTGAGGAAATTTTACAAACTGTTTTAGAGGATGTTGTTAAGTTAGTTCAGGGTTCTGGTGGCAGGCTCTATCTAACTTCAACAGACGGCATGTCAGAAGTGGAAACCTATACCTATGGTACACAACCGAGATTAGCTGACGATGTTAGCCAACCTCTATTGGAGGATTATCCAGCTTGGCAGCAATTAATTAAGTGTGATTATCTTTATACCCAGCTGCTAGATATTGCTGAGGAAAACGGGGAAAAGGCTCAGGATGCTACTGGTGAGTTTGTTGAAGTACAAGGTTTTCCAGTTCCCAAACCTCAGGCTATTACTGATATCTACCAAGAACCACAGCTGTTAGAAGTCACTCATCTCTTTCACTCTACCCGTATCCGCAGCTTGTTAGCGATGCCTTTACAATACGGGAGTCAGTTTCTCGGTTGTTTAAGCATTTTCCGAGATGAGATTGACACAGATATTACTTGGGCGGGAAAATATGACCCTGATGAACGGCAGCAAAAGGTAAGGCAATCTTTTGAGGCTTGGCGTGAGTTAAAATTAGCTCAAGCTCAGAAGTGGACAGCTGAAGAAATTGAAATTGTGCGATCGCTTTCGATTCACCTGACTATGGCGGTGATGCAACATCGACTCTACCGTTATGAACACCAGCAACGGCAATTAGTGGAGATGCGGAATGCTGAACTAAAAATTGCTCGTACCATTGCCGAAGAAGCCAACCGTCTCAAATCAGAGTTTCTCTCATCTACTAGTCATGAGTTACGCACCCCTCTTGCTTCTACCCTAAATTATCTAAGACTGCTCAAGGAAGAATTCTACGATGATGAAGAAGAGCTCAAAGAATATATTCGTATTGCCTATGAGTCTACCTATGGTCTAGTAGAGATTATTAACGATATCCTGGACATTACTAAAATTGAAGCTGGTCGCATGACTATCGACCCAGAATATCTTAATTTACCATCTCTGTTGCAAGAACAGAGCGATTTATTTAGAGCAGAAAGTCGTCGCCAGAATATTCCTCTAGTAATCGATTGTGAAGTTGAGCAAGTTTACGCCGATAAGTTAAAACTCAAACAAGTTCTGACTAATATCATCGGCAATGCTTTCAAATTTAGTAACCAAGGTGAGATTCGCCTTTGGGTAGTCCTCCATAAAAACCCTAATCTGGCCAAAATAGCAGTTACAGATACTGGAATTGGTATAGATCCGGCTCAACAAGATGAACTGTTTGAGCCTTTTGTCCAAGCAGATGGTTCTATTAAACGGCGTTATGGAGGAACGGGTTTGGGTTTGGCTATTTGTAAGCGATTAGTGGAACTGATGGGTGGTGAAATTTGCTTAGAGAGTGCTGGTGTGGGGCAAGGTACTACTGTTAGTTTTACTCTACCTCTTTTAAGTAATACTCTGGCTAATGGCTAATGGCTAATGGCTAATGGCTAATGGCTAATGGCTAATGGCTAATTGCTAATGGCTAATTGCTAATTGCTTTTAAGTCACAAGTGTATGACAACACTGGGAATAGGGAATAGGGAATAGGGAATAGGGAATAGGGAATAGGGAAAGGGAAATATTTCCCTCCTGTCGCAATCACTGCCCAGACCTCATCAACAAAGGAACACAGTTCGCTTGGTGACGCTTGCTACATCAACAGGGGACTAATTTTTCTCCCTGAGAGCAAGTATGGGCTTCTACCTCTTCTCGTACTTTTTCCACTGGAAGTTCTTCAGCCAGAATACTGGGCTGCTCTTTCAGGGAAACGACCTCTCCACCTTTGTCTATGACTAAGGAACTATGACATTCCGGACAGTTATAGATCTGATGGGTTCTTCCATAGGACTCCTCTTCTACTTGCTCAATCACTTCCGGGTGACCCAGGTAGAAAACTACTGCTCTCTCAACCATTGCTGACATCGAGTCTGATTCAACAGCTGCTCGAATTTTGAGCTGACGGTGGAGTCCTGGCGGGAGATACAACGTTACTTTTTGCTTGTCTTGCATATAAATTCAATTTTTTTACCCGGGTATGTATCCAAGATTATCCACTATTTGGGTGGCTGTCAAGACACTATGCCAGTATGACGTCATAATTGTTGCATTTCGTTACATTAGGGCGTAGGGTATCGATTGTGGAACTGGCATCTTGCCAGTTTTGCTTTCAAGAAACACTCTGGCTAATGGCTAATGGCTAATGGCTAATGGCTAATGGCTAATGGCTAATTGCTAATGGCTAATGGCTAATGGCTAATTGCTAATGGCTAATTGCTAATTGCTCCTCAGAAACAAGGCAGAGGGCTCCAAGGCTCCAAGGGAAGAGGATTTCACAAAAGTTTCTTCCTTTCATAGGGGGTGGCGCGCCGCCCGTCGGGCGCTCTGAAGAAACACACTCAGCCGCAAGGGGGCTGGGCGTAGCATTTGGATAGGGATACTTGGGTCTGGAGTGCTTAAATTATCGCCCAAATGCTACGCCCCTACATTCATTACTCATTATCAATTATCAATTATCCATTATCAATTATCAATTATCAATTATCAATTATCAATTATCCATTATCAATTATCAATTATCCATTATCAATTATCCATTATCAATTATCCATTATCAATTATCAATTATCCATTATCAATTATCCATTATCAATTATCAATTATCCATTATCAATTATCCATTATCAATTATCCATTATCCATTATCCATTATCCATTACTCATTACTCAAACTAAAGGTGTTGCTTGAGGTTCTGGCAAATTAATTGGCTCTTTTTTCGTGAAGGTTAAGGCATTCTCTTCACAGTCAATTACAATTGTGTCCCCTTCAATAAAGGTATTCTCCAAGATTTTGGTGGCGATCGCGTTTTCTAGTTCTTTCTGAATTGCTCGTTTGAGGGGGCGAGCACCGTAGACTGGATCGTAGCCGATGTTGGCTAAGTAGTCCTGAGCTTTGCCTGACATTTCTAGGGAGATCTTCTGTTCTGCCAACAGGCGCTCTACCCGCTTGAGTTGAATGACAACAATTTCTCGCAGTTCTTTGCGGGTCAGAGTATGGAAGATCATGATATCATCCACACGGTTGAGGAATTCGGGACGGAAATGCGATCGCAAAGCATTGGTTACCAGTTTTTGCATTTTTTCGTACTGAGTGTCATCTCCCGCCACACTCTGAGTATCATCTCTCGCCACACTCTGAGTATCATCTCCCGCCACACTCTGAGTATCATCTCCCGCCACACTCTGAGTGTCATCTCCCGCCACACGGAGAATATGCTCACTGCCAATATTACTGGTCATGACAATGATGGTATTGCGGAAATCTATGGTTCTCCCTTGGGAGTCAGTAATCCGTCCATCGTCAAGTACTTGCAACAAAATGTTAAACACATCCCGGTGAGCTTTTTCTACTTCATCTAGCAATACCACCGAGTAGGGACACCTGCGAATTGCCTCTGAGAGTTGTCCTCCTTCTTCGTAACCGATATATCCCGGTGGTGCTCCCACCAGTCGGGACACTGCATGTTTCTCCATGTACTCCGACATATCAATTCTGACGAGGGCGTCATCACTGTCAAACAGGAACTGAGCCAAAGCTCTCGCTAGTTCCGTTTTACCGACACCACTAGGTCCCATAAACAGGAAAGAACCAATGGGGCGTCCTGGATCTTTCATCCCTGCCCTAGCGCGACGAATAGCTGCGGCTACTGCGGTGACAGCATCCCCTTGCCCGATCACCCGTTGATGCAAATGCCCTTCTAGTTGCAAGAGCTTTTGGCGTTCTGACTCTAGCAGTCGCTTAACTGGAATTCCTGTCCACTTAGCGACAATTTCGGCTATATCCGCTTCAGTAACTTGTTCCCGCAACAGAGCAGTACCCAGAGATTGAAGTTCTAGCATCATGCTCTCTTTCGCATCGCGGTCATGTTGTAGGGCTTCCAGTTTACCGTACTTCAACTGTGCTGCTTTATTCAGGTCATAATCCCGTTCCGCTTGCTCAATTTGTAGCCGCAGTTGTTCTTCTTCTTCCTTGAGGGCACTGATATCTTGCAGCAGCTGCTTTTCTGACTGCCATTGCCCACTGAGTTTTTGCTGTTTTTCCCGTAAAATAGTAATTTCTTGCTCAATACGGTCTAACCGGTCTTGGGAAGCCCCGTAAGCTCCCGTGACACCAGTACGCTTGTCTTCCGCTTCCAGAGAGAGCTTTTCCATCTCCAGTTGCATCAACCGGCGGTCCGTTGCTTCCAATTCTACTGGTTTGGAGGTAATCTCCATTTTAATTTTGGTTGCTA
>JAAHHL010000280.1 GCA_010672185.1 Caldora sp. SIO3E6
TATCTCCCCAGAGCCTTCTGCCTCCTGCCTTCTGCCTTTTTTCTCAAGAGTAAAAAGTAAAAATTATCAATTATTAATTATCAATTATCAATTATCAATTCCCATCTGTATGAGTTTATTGAAAAAACTATCTAACTCTTCCCTACCCTGGTTTCGCATTGGCATCGCTACTATCTTTTGCTGCTCCATTGTCCTGCGCTTTTGGGGACTGGGTAGATTTAATGATTTGATATTCGACGAAGTTTATTATGCTAAATTTTCTAACAATTACTTGACTGGTACGCAATTTTTTAATGCTCATCCGCCTCTGAGTCAGTATATCATCGCCATTGGGATGTGGCTTGGTTCTCACTTGCCTTTTGGACAAGATACAGTCAACGGTTTAACCGGTTCACTGCGTTCTACCTGGAGTTACCGCTGGTTTAATGCACTCACCGGCTCCTTTATTCCCCTAGTAGTGGCAGCAGTTGCTTATCAACTCAATCATCGTCGCAGTTATGCCTTAATTGCCGCTTTGTTTGCTGCGGCAGATGGTCTATTTCTGGTAGAGTCCCGATATGCTTTGAACAACGTTTACCTAGTTATTTTAGGACTACTAGGTCAGTTGTTTTTCTTGCTAGCACTGAATCAACAAGCAGGCAAGCGTTGGCTGATGTTGGTATTATCTGGAGTCTTCTTAGGTGCTTCCGCCACAATTAAGTGGAATGGCCTGTGGTTTCTGCTAGGTATATATTTACTGTGGGGAACTGCTTGGGTATTGCGATCGCTCAGAAAACGAGTAACCCCTCAACCTGGAAATCCTTATGTCTCTACTCATTCCCAACTGAGTAAACCCCTGCTGATACCATCCCCTGAAGAACAGCGACAAAGGCAACTACCCTCATCCCGACACAGCAATCCTCTAGGGAACTTAACCCAAATCAAGTTATGGCACATTTTAGTCAGCTTCGCAATTATCCCCTTTCTCACCTACAGTCTTCTCTGGATTCCTCACCTAATAATGAATCCCACTCCCGGATTTTGGGAAGCACAAGTCAAAATTTTGTCCTTTCATGAAAATATTACCAGTGGTGCTGATGTCCATCCTTACTGTTCCAAATGGTACACTTGGCCTTGGATGTGGCGTCCCGTTGCCTATTTCTACGACACTGCCCTTAATACATCTGAACCAGTACCATTAAGCCCTCCTTTACCTAGAGGTATGGGAAAAGTGGTTTATGATGTCCATGCAATGGGTAATCCCTGCTTGTGGTGGCTATCGACAGCAGCAATTATCATACTCTTATTAGTATTAGTGCAACGCTTGTTGGAAGGAGTCGGTTGGAAACATCCCCTCACTCCCTACACAGGAATTGCTCTGTACCTCTTGATTAACTGGTTAGCCAATTTATTACCTTGGGTAAGAGTCAGTCGCTGCACTTTTCTCTACCATTATATGGGAGCATCGGTATTTTCTGGGTTAGCTCTAGCTTGGCTAGTGGATTGTTGGTTATCGAGTAAACTACCTCAGCACAAAAGTGCTGGTGCGACGGTAATTGTGATGGTTCTGTTAGCTTTTGTTTTTTGGCTACCCATCTACTTGGGTTTACCTTTGTCCCCTGAAACTTATCAACTGCGGATGTGGTTTCGTTCGTGGATATGATTGGGGGAATTTAGAATTTAGAATTTAGAATTTAGAATGAGAAATTGGGAATTGGGAATTGGGAATTGGGAATGGTAATTTCTTAATTTAGTTTTTTCAGAAGAGTGATAATCATTGAAAAATGCTGAGGATTACTCTTCATCCAACTCAAAATCTACTCTTGCATACAAATCTTTAAGCGAAATTGCAAAATCACAGGAAGCTAATTTTAAAACTGCTTCTTCTCCTTCATAATCATTGAACAGCCATTGTCTATCCTCTCGCTTAGAATATTGAGCTAGATAAAATCGATATTGATCGACCAAAATATATTCCTGAAATTCAGGTATAGAACGATAATATTTGAACTTATCCGTCCAATCGTAATCTCTCGTCGATTTAGAAAGCACTTCCACAATGATGGAAGGATTGGTAACAGTTGTCCTACCTGTTCCTTCATAGATGGGTTTTCCTTTAATTACCATCACGTCAGGATAGGTATATAGGCGGTATTGCTCGAGCCACAAGCGAACATCATTGATATAGGTATAATAATCTTGATCAGCAATCGTTAAAGGAAATGTGCGACAGAAATTGAGGGCAATTTGATTGTGATTTGTTGTCCCTCCTGGCATCAGTCTGATTTCTCCATCTCGATACTCATGTTTATCTACCGCCTTTTCTTCTAATGTAAGGTATTCTTCAGGGGTATAGTACCTTTTTTCTGTTTGAATGGCCATAGTTTCAATTTTATTGTCTGGAATATTAATTGTGATAGCAACAATCCTTAATCTACAAGTTCATTATATAGTTGTAACATCTAAGCGATCGCGAAAGTAGTAGGAGTCAACTATAGGCAATAATTGTCGCAATTTGTTTGAGGATGCGCAAGACATCCTGTAACTGATTCTGACGAGGGAGAAGGAGAGAATAAATATGAGACAAATCATATTGAGGAACACCTTCAGTCAACATTTTAATAAACATAAATTCATCACCATTGCCAATCAAACCATAGACAGGACGTTTGGGGTTGGGATTTGCCATCATATAAGTCATCGCTTGAGGTAGGGCAACTGAAAAAGCAATAGTAGCTTTGGATTCAACCACTAGAACCCAAAATTTTTGTGCAATGACTAGGGTATCGATGCGTCCCCGCAAGATTTCATCTCCCTGTTCTACTTCTAAGTTAATACTCGCTTCAGTGGTGACATAGAAAGGTTCATCATATAAACCGGCTAAAGTAAGTAAAGGTCCAATCAGTAACTGATTGATCACTCCTTCTGCTAGAGTGCTTCGTTTTCTATGACGTTCAAATCTGCTCTTAATCTCGTCTAGAGTTTCTCGCTCTTGGGAAGTTAGCTCAGGTAAATTATTTTGCCATTCCTGAAAAAAGAGATCATTATCCGTAGGAGATAAATTAAACCTTTGTTCAAGATCTTCTAAGGAAGTGATTGTTTTAGAAATCGGAACAGTTTGAATCATGGTTAATTAAAATAAGATTTTGAGTGCTAGGCGAAGGTTTTTAATTGTTGAGGTGATTTCCTCCGAAAAAATACACCTATCGTAGTGGACTGACCCACTTAAAATGGTGCAATAGATTTTGGTTTCTAGTTCTTTCTTACTTGTTACTTTTTACTTGTTACTTTTTACTTCCCTACCAGTTTCTAATGCACTATTTTAGCTGGGTCACGGCAGTAGGGTGTGTTAGCGTAGCGTAACGCACCGCATTGCGAGTACAATCATTTTAAAAATTGCCTAAGACGCCAGGTTGATAGCCTTCCTTAGATGTTAGTGCAATTTGAGGAGGGAAAGCAATCAGCAAAACTAAGAGCATCTGGATCGAGAGATGAAGCGATCGCTGACTCTATACTGCAATTCCTTCGGTAGTAAGTTGATGAACATCCGTTCTTTCGCTTGCATGTTCCAGAGTAATTGCACAAATATCACCATTACTATCAATTTCCAACAGAGTGTTCTCATCAAGTTCTCTAGTTTCCATAATATCGGAGCTCTTGAACTCAAGATATAAAGTATCAGTATCTCTGAAGTATTGAATTTTCATAGCTTAAATCTTCGATCAAAAAACGCATTATGGACTGTTTCATAATCGGGAAGTAGAACGACTCGAAGATATCTACCTTCAGCTTCCATGATTTGACCCCATAGTCTAATTCTACCATCCGACTGAATCTGAGTGCGCTCAGGATTTTCCATGACCTGAACGATCCATTCATCTTTGATAAGTAACCGATCTGGACGAGTCCTTATTGAATCAAAGTAGCCCGTGGTTTTCAATGTTTATGAATCTCCATCAACCAACTAACATCTAAGCAATCAGCTCTGCTAGTGCCGCAGGCGATCGCACAAGAGATGCTCCTCTCAAAACCTTCTTCCCTTCTGCCTCCTGCCTTCTGCCTTCTGCCTTCTGCCTTCTGCCTTCTGCCTTCTGCCTTCTGCCTTCTGCCTTCTGCTTCCTGCCTTCAAAGCACTAGCTGGGTGAATACTTCCCAATTTAAGACATCCTGTAACAATGCTTGGTAACCAACAACATTGGGATGGAGACCATCTTGAGACAAGTTCTGAGACCACCAATCTTGACCACGAGATTTCCACAGATCAAAAATATCTAAATAGGGAATTTGTCGCCTCAGACAAGCAAGACGGATTGCCTCTTTGTAGTGGTATTGGTCAGTATGGCTGTGGTAGAAACAATCGAGAAACGGCATCTTGGACTCATCTACAGGTACCATACCTACAAAAAACACCGGACACAATCGCTGTGCTTGGTCTAGTAGATTAGCTAATTCCCTTTGAAAAGTATCAAAATCAGTAAAATTACGTCCATCAGGACGTCCCAAACGTGCCGCATCATTAACGCCAACAGCAAGAATCATCGCATCTGGTAAGCGATTTTTGAGCTCCCCACGACTGCGAAACTCTTGCTCTAGTCGCTCTTGTACTTGCTTGACTCCATCACCTCGAACCCCTAAGTTGTAAATAACATGACCCGGACTATCTGGGGACATCCACTGCCGTCGCAGTCGTTCTACCCAACCTCCTCCTTCAGGGTCACCAAATCCGTAAATGAGGCTATCTCCTAAAACTACTAGTCTGAGAGATGGTCGATGAATCGACTGAACACGAGGTTTTGCAAGAGTTTGCATAGACAAAAGTACTTAATTGCTTAATTGTTTACAACTCTACACATTTATTGGGCTTTGGACAATATTACGCTATTCCCCATACCTGCAATATATTCAGGCTACTAATCTTTTTCACCAGATGCCAATAGAGGAAGTCCTTCTTTAATTGGGCTGAACTCTGGGCTTAATGTTAAACTAAGTAAAATAATAGGCCAATAGCTACTGAAATCAACCTCAAAGCTAGGGGCTAACTGTTCACTGCGTTAGTTTCGATTAATTATAAAGACTTATGCTGCACAAGCATTCCCATTTTGACTCCAACCAGATTCTGCAACGCTCAGAAGAACTAGTAAGTGCAGCATCCAATCGCTACCGGATTACAGTACAAGTAGCACATCGTGCCAAGCGCCGTCGCTATGAAGATTTTGAAAATGTTGATGACCCAATGATGAAGCCGGTGCTGCGGGCAATTATCGAAATGTCTGATGAAATGACGCAACCGGAAATTATTGGGGATTAGGCTACTTATAGTTTAGACTGACACGGGGACGCGGGGACGCGGGGACGCGGAGACGCGGGGACGCGGGGACGCGGAGACGTGGGGACGCGGAGACGCGGAGAAATTTTTATTCTGGTCAAATTATGCCGACATGATATTACGAGGTATAACGTGAGCAAAAATAGACGAAAAAGCAAGGCTATTTGGCTTAATGTAAGTATATTTTTTGCTGTTGTTACTAGTATATGCTGGTTCCATTGGTCAGTAGATGTCAGCGAAGTTGGAAACATCAAGGTAATTGGCTTACCCCCTGCTACGGCTCAACCTGTTAGGTTCAGACTAGAAGAGATTTGGCAGAAAGTGTATGAACGTTTACCCTCTCTGCCACTGGAAAACCAGTATGTCAATAGCACAACTGGTGAGGTGGATACAGATAATAATCTCGTGAGTCGCCTGGTGGAATACCACATTCAGGAAAAAAGCCGCTCTCCCTATTACCGTTTTGATTGGAAGTTGACTCTGGCTGATTATCTGGGGGTAAATGAGAAACTCCCAGAATTAGATTACCCCGGAAATAATACCTTAGAGGAAAATCCGAGAGAGAGCGATCGCGCAGCCATCGAACAGCTGAATCGTCTTCAACGGGATGCTTTAGTAGAAGCTTTAATCAGCGCCTTCAACCCCAATCGCTCCCAAGTAATAACACCAACACCGACACCAACTGCCTCACCATCCCCAACACCAACTCCCAAACCTAGAATCATACCAGCTTTACCACAACCAGGAGATTCTCGCTTGTTGCGCCCTTGAAATAATTAATAATGGATAATTAATAATGGATAATGGATAATGGATAATTAATAATGAACGTCTGATGGCACGGGGAATAGGGAATGGGGAATTGGGAATAAGATAAAATTCCATATCGAAAAAGAAGATAAGAAGCAAGCAAAACTCTTTTCCCTCCTGCCTCCTGCCTCCTGCCTCCTGCCTCCTGCCTCCTGCCATCTGCCTCCTGCCTTCTACCGAATTTGATATAAATGGAACGTTTGCTCAAAAATGGCCCTGGCTGGCGTCTGGGTTGGGACTCCCAAGCAAAGGACTATCAAGGTTTAGTTGGTGGTGATGATTGGGCAATTGAACTAACGGAGGCAGAATTAGATGACTTTTGCCGCTTGTTAGCACAGCTTGCTCAGACAATGAGCCAGATGGCGAGTGAGTTGATGGATGAGGAAAAAATTACCTGTGAAGCGGAAAGCGATTTGCTGTGGATGGAAGTAGAAGGCTATCCTGACTCTTATACCCTGCGCTTAATCCTAAATACAGGACGCCGTTGTGAGGGGAGTTGGCTTGCTTCAGCAGTTCCCAGCTTAGTTCAAGCGGCTCAGTCACTAAAAGTATTTTAGATAGTTGTTTGTCTGCTCGATATTGTGATACTGTAGTTAAAGTACCGGGGCGTAGCGCAGCTTGGTAGCGCACCACTTTGGGGTAGTGGGGGTCGTGGGTTCAAATCCCGCCGCTCCGATTAATTCAAAACCCTTGAAATGCTTGCTAATACAGTATTTCAAGGGTTTCGTTTTTTTCAGAGCTTCCATGAGATCCAGGAAGAAGTGGACAAAATCTAATTAGTCAAAACCCTTGGGTAGATATTGTAGTCAAAGTCCCTGTTAATGGGACTTAAACGCTTAAAGAGGTAAAATAAGGGTATAATGGTTGGGAGATAAACGTTTCACGTCAAGAAGCTACTCATGTGAGAGACAACCCCTGCTGCCATGCCGCCATGTTTTGACAAATGGTGCAAGCGTTTCGATGATTGCTGGAAAACCAAGGCTCAAAAAACAGGATTTAGGCATTATTTGGCGGGATTATTGGGGGAAAGTCAGAGAAAAAACTTGACTCAAATGGCTTCTAACGCTGTTGGGGTAGTTTATCATCGATTACATCATTTTCTGACGGATGCGCCTTGGTCAGCAAGCCAAATCAATGAACGTCGTTTAATGGAAACTCTGGAAATTCCTTTACATACCAACCCTTGTATTCTTACCACTCGCTGGGTAAAATCTGGGTGTTTCGGATCGTTGCAGTCGGGATATTTCGATTACCGGATTCCTCTGGCTTTGGTCAACCAGTCCAGCGGGCGCTGTTATTGGTCTATGTTTTAGCCGGACTGAGTATTTTTACTGATCATATTGCAAGACACATTTCCTGTTTTCAAGCTGCCTCCAAAACCTGTTCAGCAGTCAGTTTCAGCTCAGGAAAAGTTCGAGAAATAATCTGCTGATTGCCAGTGAACTCAGTTGCTTGATAACTACCATTGACCAACACCATTAGCATTACAACCCTTGCTTGTGGATCTACAATCCAGTATTCCCGAATGCCGCGCTGCTCATACTGTTGTCGCTTCTCAATCGTTTTCAGTCTCGCAAAGTGCAAGGAAATGGTATTTTTTAGTTCAAAAACCTTGCACTTTTACCAGAAAATTCCTCCTGAACTCTTAACTTATTACTTATTACTTATTACTTATTACTTCA
>JAAHHL010000281.1 GCA_010672185.1 Caldora sp. SIO3E6
TTACGCTCTGGTTCTCAACTCGGTGAAAGTATCTTAATTGTACGGGTCAGGGAAGCTCAAGCTTTCTCTGCTAATGTGATTATCGATAATAATTCTCCTCCCAGTGTCGGTTCCGAGCGGTTCGGAGTCTCCCTAGGTTACCTCAACTTAACTGGCACTGGAGATAATCTAGCTGCTTCCTATTATCGTTCTACTACCGGCGGGTCGAATATTTGGGACTTGAGCTATCGTATTCCCCTCAATCCCATGAACGGAACCTTACAACTGCGAACCGTAATTGATCGTAATAAAATCACTGATCCACAGTTCGATGAGTTGGGTATAACTGGAGAATCGGAACTGTATGAGCTTAGCTTTCGCCAACCTTTGATTCGCACTCCTGTAGAAGAATTGGCTCTCTCCGTCGGATTTAGCTACAAGGACGGTCAAACCTTTATCTTTGATAACATCCCTCAACCCTTTAGCATTGGTGCTGAGGCGGATGGAGTGACTCGTACCAGTGTGTTTCGCTTCGGACAAGACTATATTAGACGAGATTCCCAGGGAGCCTGGTCTGCGCGATCGCAATTTAACCTTGGTACAGGTTTGTTTGATGCCACAACCAATCCCTCACCGATTCCTGATGGTCATTTTGTCAGCTGGCTGGGTCAAATGCAACGGGTGCAGCGCCTTGATGAGAATAACTTGTTGCTAATGAGCTTGGATGTGCAACTTACTCCTGATAGTCTCTTACCATCGGAGCAGTTTGTCATTGGCGGTGGACAATCCCTCAGAGGTTATCGGCAGAATGCTCGTTCTGGGGATAATGGCTTTCGTTTTTCCATCGAGGATCGTATCACCTTGGAGCGGGATGAAGGAGGAATTCCCGTTTTCCAGCTAGTGCCGTTTGTCGATCTCGGTCAAGTTTGGAATAGTTCTGATAATCCAGATCCACTGCCAAATCAGACTTTTTTGGTCAGTGCAGGTTTAGGGTTGTTGTGGGAACCAATACCAGGTTTTAATCTCCGCGTCGGCTATGGTTTTCCGATTATTGATTTAGATGATCGTGGTACTAATGCTCAGGATGAAGGTTTTTTCTTTGGTGTTAATTTTCAGTTGTTTTAGATGAAAATAAGCATTGGAAATATTGTAAAATACCAAAATATAGATCAAGTTTTGCTGTGTGGATAACGACGACTGGCTAGAAATCGGCAAGATAGTTGCCCCTCAAGGACTCAAAGGAGAATGTAGAGTATACCCGGATACTGACTTTCCCGAACGCTTTGAAAAACCAGGGAAACGTTGGTTACAGCGACCGGGAGAGGCTCAACCCCAACCAGTAGAACTGTTATCTGGGCGTTTTTTGCAAGGCAAAGGCTTATTTATTATCAAGTTAGCAGGAGTTAGCGATCGCAACCAAGCAGAAGCTCTGCGGGGTGCCAAACTACTCGTACCAGCGAGCGATCGCCCAGAATTAGGAGAAGATGAATATCACGTCAGAGACTTAGTGAATCTAGAAGTCTTTAACCAATTTACAGGGGAAGTCATCGGTATCGTAGTGGAAATCATCCCTGCTGGTAACACTCTCCTAGAAGTACAATTGCATGAACAACCAGAAGCAGCACCAACCCAGCCAGATTCTCCAACTCCTACTAAGAGAAACAAAACTAAAGGCAAAAAAGCTAAACCAGCAACAGTCCTTATTCCGTTTGTCAAGGAAATTGCTCCGGTAGTAGATCTACAGAAGGGTCGAATTGAGATTACACCACCAGCTGGTTTATTATGAATATGCAATGGAACGTTATATTCGATCCTGATTTCAGGCTCTGGTTTTATCAACAAGAACAAGAACTTCAAGACGATGGTATAGCAGTCGCCAGGGCGGTTAAGACATTCTCTGGTAAGGCAGGTTAACAAGGGGCTTAAGCCCCTTGTCCTAATCGCCTTGGCGGTTGCTATATAAGGAAAATATTCCTATAGCAGAGCGACGTTATCAAAACTATCTTGAAAAACTGAAAGAGGAAGAAGAATGAAAGAGTATACAACTTTATCGGAAGAGTTAGCCAAACTTTCTCCAGAACGACAAGAACAGATCGAAGCTAGAACGTCTAGAATTTATCTTGAAGAACTAACTTTCAAATATTTGCGAGAGAAATTAGGAGTTTCTGAGACAGAATTAGACCAGTATTTTGCTGAACGGCAACCTATAAACTCTAAACTGGAAAGTCAGGCAAATCTAGAGTTAAATACACTGCGAGGAGTTGTGAATGGCTTGGGAGGAACTATGGAAATTATTATCAAAATACCTAACAAAGAGCCTCTTGTTATTGGCAATAAACCAGAATAAAAGAACTTTCATTAATTAATAATGGATAATTAATATAGCAATTATATGACTTGTGAGGTACATCTTTATCCCCCTAAATCCCCCTTTCCAAGGGGGACTTTGAGGCTTAGGAGTGTACCTCATGAGTCCGAGAAACGCTATAATTACAAGAAGGTTACAACCGATAGAATTGAACATTAAAAAAATTATCAATTTTTTCCTACTTAAAAGTAGAGAATTTGAACCGGATTAATTAATTATCCATTATCCATTATCCATTGGTAACTAGATTTACCTCATAAGCATTGTCATCTTCTAATATTAATGCTGAATCTTATATCATTTTAGAACCTTATATAAATTTACTAATGCACAAACTGCCAACGATCGAAGATGAAACACTCCGACTGTGTGCTCTGACTCACCGTTCCTATGTTAATGAACACCCAGAAGTAGAAGAACACAACGAGCGCCTAGAATTCTTGGGTGATGCTGTGTTAGGTTTTCTCGTCGGTGAGTTTCTCTATAAGCGTTATCCCCAAATGAGTGAAGCTAAAATGACTCGTATGCGCTCTAATTTGGTTGATGAAAAGCAATTAGCTAAATTTGCCACTCAACTCGGTATCGGTGAGATCCTAAGACTAGGTAAAGGAGCGATTAAAGAAGGGGGTCGTCAAAATCCATCGTTGCTGAGTGATACTTTTGAAGCTTATATTGCTGCTTACTTTCTGGAGTCAGGTATTGAACAAGTTCGTGATTTTGTGCAGTCCCTCTTTGCTTCAGTAGCTGAAAATCTTATTTCTACTGAGTCTAATACCGAGCCAACCAACCTGGTAGACTCCAAGGGTAGGTTTCAACAGTGGGCTTTAGAACAATGTGCCCAAAACCCTGAGTATGTGATTATTGCTGAATCGGGACCGGATCATGCCAAAGAGTTTATTGCTGAAGTCCGGGTAAATGGTACTGTACATGGTGTTGGTAAGGGTCGCCGTAAGCAAGATGCTACCAAGCGTGCTGCTGAAGATGCTCTGAAGAACCAAGGCAGGAGGCAGGAGGCAGGAGGCAGGAGGGAAGAGGATTTGAAGGTAGAAGGGAAGAAGTCAAGAAGGCAAGAGGAATAGACCTTGGTTTTACCTAAATCTAAAATATAAAGAGTCAAGCAGGCGGTGAACTTATGGCATTTTCTTCAACCATCCGGGCAATAGAACAATCCCTCCTTACTGGTGAACTGCTCTCCAAACTGCATAGTCAGCAGTCCCTACATCTTAATGGCGTTCCTCGCTTACCTAAAGGATTGGTAGCATCGGCTCTGGCAAAAGCCACTGGGCGCAATTTATTCGTTGTCTCCAGCACCTTGGAAGAAGCTAGCCGCTGGGCAACTCAACTCGAAGCAATGGATTGGGAAACTGTCCATTTATACCCAACTTCGGAAGCCTCACCCTACGAGCCATTTGATCCAGAATCGGAAATGACTTGGGGACAAATGCAAGTACTGGCAGATTTGGTCACTAATAATTTAGGAATAGGGAATGGGGAATGGGGAAACGAGTTAGCAGACACGGAGACGCGGGGACGCGGGGACACGGAGAATGGAAATCCCACGCCAAATTTCGTTCACCCGCAGGCAACAACAAAGGACAAAGGACAAAAAACAAACGACAAACAACCAACAACAAACAACAAACAACAAATTGCCATTGTCGCCACTCAGATAGCACTCCAACCTCACCTACCAACTGTAGCGGCTTTTAAACCTTACTGCCTTACTCTCAACCAAGGCATGAACTGGGATTCAAAGAACCTTGACAAACAGTTAGTACGGTTGGGTTATGAGCGAGTTCCCCTGGTAGAAATCGAAGGTCAGTGGAGTCGGCGGGGTGATATTGTTGATATATTCCCTGTAGCAGCAGAATTGCCCGTGCGGTTGGAATGGTTTGGGGATCAACTAGAGCAACTGCGGGAGTTTGACCCTGCAACTCAACGCTCTCTGGATAATATTGAGCAGTTGCTACTGACTCCGACTAATTTTAGCCCGATGATTACTGCCGCCTTAACGGAGGCAAAGGCAGAACAGCTCGAATCTTACCTCTCACCAGAAGAACAAGAGCAATTAAATACAGGTCGATATCTAGAAGGCAGCCGACGCTTCCTCGGTATCGCTTTTGAACATCCCGCCTCACTCCTAGATTACCTGCCTCAACAAACTCTAATTGCTATTGATGAACCAGAGCAATGTCGAGCTCATAGCGATCGCTGGGTGGAACATGCTCAGGAACAACTTACCACATTTGCTACTCCTTTTCCCCCTCTCCACCGCTCTTTTGATCAGTCTCTGGCTTTTGTAGAAAAGGAAGCTGAGCACTTACCTCTGCTGTACCTATCGGAATTAGTAGAAGAAACCCCGGAGAACAATTCTTCCCATACCCTAAACCTTGCCAGCCAGCCAGTACCAACAACCCCTCACCAGTTTGGTAAGCTGGCAGATATTATCCGAGAGCAACGTAATCGCGGCTTCTCCGTCTGGCTGGTTTCGGCACAACCGAGTCGTTCTGTTTCCCTGCTACAAGAGCACGATTGTCCGGCTCAGTTTGTTCCCAATCCTAGGGATTACCCAGCTATTGACAAGCTGCAAACCCAGAAAACTCCGGTAGCTGTCAAATATTCCGGATTAGCGGAACTAGAAGGCTTTATTCTCCCTACTTTCCGGATAGTTCTACTAACAGATAGGGAGTTTTTCGGACAGCATACCCTGGCAACTCCTAGTTATATCCGCAAGCGACGTCAAGCTGCTTCTAAACAAATTGACCCTAATAAGCTACGTCCTGGGGATTATGTGGTACATAGAAGTCACGGTATTGGCAAATTTCTCAAATTAGAAAGCCTGTCTATGGATGGGGATAGCAGACAAGATAGCTACGCCGTAACCAGGGATTATTTGGTAGTCAAGTACGCTGATGGTTTGTTGCGGGTGGCGGCAGATCAATTAGGTGCTTTATCCCGGTTTCGTCATACTGGCACTCGTCCCCCGGAACTGAATAAAATGTCTGGGAAAGCCTGGGATAAAACGAAAAATCGTGTCCGTAAAGGGGTGAAAAAGCTAGCAGTAGATTTGCTCAAACTCTATGCCCAGCGATCGCAACTTTCGGGTTATGCTTTTCCTCAAGATTCTCCCTGGCAAGAGGAGTTAGAAGATTCTTTCCCCTATCAACCAACCCCGGATCAACTCAAGGCAGTACAAGATGTGAAGCGGGATTTAGAAAGCGATCGCCCGATGGATCGATTGGTGTGTGGGGATGTGGGTTTTGGTAAAACGGAAGTGGCAATTCGGGCTATCTTCAAAGCAGTCACCGGTGGTAAGCAAGTGGCTTTCCTGGCTCCTACCACTATTCTCACTCAACAACATTACCATACTCTCAAAGAGCGCTTTGCTCCCTACCCAGTTAATGTGGGTTTGCTCAACCGTTTCCGCACTACTAGTGAGCGCCAGGATATTCAACGACGCCTGACTACGGGGGAATTGGATGTGGTTGTCGGTACTCATCAACTCCTAGGGAAAGGGGTCAAATTCCGGGATTTAGGACTATTAGTGGTAGATGAGGAGCAGCGGTTTGGGGTTAACCAGAAGGAGAAAATCAAGTCCCTTAAAACCCAGTTAGATGTCCTTACTCTTAGTGCTACCCCAATTCCTCGGACTCTCTATATGTCCTTATCAGGGGTACGGGAAATGAGTTTGATTACGACACCCCCTCCTTCTCGTCGTCCCATTAAAACTCATCTTAGCCCTTACAATCCCGAAGCAGTACGCACTGCCATTCGTTCCGAATTGGATCGGGGGGGACAGGTATTCTATGTAGTTCCTCGTGTCGAAGGTATCGAAGAAATCGCTAGCCAACTGCGAGAAATGATACTAGGAGCCAGAATTGCGATCGCTCACGGTCAAATGCAGGAAGGGGAACTAGAAGCGACGATGCTTACTTTCAGTAACGGTGAGGCAGATATCCTAGTTTGTACCACCATTATTGAATCTGGTTTAGATATCCCTAGAGTCAACACTATCTTAATCGAAGATTCCCAAAAATTTGGCTTATCCCAACTCTATCAATTAAGAGGAAGGGTTGGTCGAGCCGGTATCCAAGCTCACGCTTGGCTATTTTACCCCAAACTGAAGACCCTTTCCGAACCAGCGAGGAAACGCCTCAGAGCAATTCAGGAGTTTACTCAATTAGGCTCCGGTTACCAACTAGCAACCAGAGATATGGAAATCCGGGGTGTCGGCAATCTTCTGGGAGTAGAACAATCGGGACAAATGGAGGCTATTGGTTTTGACCTTTATATGGAAATGCTACAAGAATCCATCCGAGAGATACAGGGGCAAGAAATTCCCCAAGTGGAAGATACTCAAATAGACCTCAAACTAACAGCCTTCATCCCTACTGATTATATTCCCGACCCAGACCAAAAAATGAGTGCTTATCGGGCGGTAGCTACTGCGAATTCTAGGGAAGAGTTAGCCGAGATCGCAGCAGATTGGAGCGATCGCTATGGTCCAGTTCCTACCGCTGCCCAATATATATTACAGGTAATGGAACTCAAACAAGTAGCCAAGTCTTTAGGATTCAGCCGCATTAAATTAGAAGGCAAACAACATATTGCCTTAGAAACGCCAATGGAAGAGCCAGCCTGGAACTTACTCAAAGAAAATTTACCAGAACATTTGCGATCGCGCTTTGTCTATTCTAAAGGTAAGGTAACAGTTCGAGGTTTAGCTGTTCTTAAAGCAGAGCAACAGTTGAATAATTTAATCGATTGGTTAGGGAAAATGCAAGGAGCGTTACCAGAACCAGCATTAGTTTGAATAAAAATAAAGATTCCGTAGATTTTGTAGTGCGTAGGGTGTGTTAGCGAAGCGTAACGCACCATTCAATATCCTAAAATTGGAGCAAATACATGAGCTCAATATGCAGCTAGTATTAACAGAGTTGGTGCGTTACGCTAGCGCTAACGCACCCTACGAAATAGCTTACTTAATCAATACCAAATGATAGATCAAGAATCTGAAGATAATTGGCAAAAAGCGATGAATCAGCTTATTTAAAGTTGTCCTGCTTGAGTGTCAGATTTCGTAGGGTGTGTTAGCGTTTGCGTAGCATTCCGAAGGAAAGCGTAACACACCATTCAATGTCCTAGCATTGTAGCAAATACATTAGACGATATACAGCTATAATTAACAGAGTTGGTACGTTACGCTAGCGCTAACGTACCCTACGAATGTAATTAAATACTGATTTTATGCCTAATTACCGCCGAGCCAAACTTCCTGGCGGCACATATTTCCTCACTCAAGTAACCCATGAACGTCAACCTTGGCTACTCGGTAAAATTGGACGAGAAGCACTCCGCACTGCTATTGTTCAGGTTCGCCAAAAATATCCCTTTACTATTGATGCATTTGTTCTGTTACCAGAGCATTTCCATTGTTTATGGACATTACCTGAAGGAGATAGTGACTTCTCGACTCGATTGCGA
>JAAHHL010000282.1 GCA_010672185.1 Caldora sp. SIO3E6
GGAGGAGCGGAGGAGCAGAGGAGCAAGAGAATGCTTCTGTCGCTGGCTCTTTTTACTGTTAATCAGGTAGGGTAACGCCGCCTGCAAAGAGAGAAAGTAGAACGTCTCGAAAGCATCAATTGGCAATAGTTGTGGCTTAAGTTGACACCAATGGCTCTTGTCCCCCCCTTACGAAGCAGGGCTGTTTCATTCCCAGGGAAGCGTAAATTGTCAAGGGGAAAATCAATGAATTTCGACCCGCAGATTGACAATTTTGACCAGGTAAACAAGAAATTGGCAGCAAAAATGAGTGTTTAGGGCATTGACAAAAGTACATCTTGATCGAATGAAACAGCCCTGCCCTTACGAAGGGGGGTTAGGGGGGATCAACAGGGATTAAACCTTACTAACCGAGCAGACGTAGGTTGGGTCGAGGCAACGAGACCCAACACAGTCCCCTAAGAGAGTTGGGTCCCGAAAAAAGCTCTAACTCACATCTTGCACCAACTCTGATAATCAACCTTGGGTTCAAACCCAAGGCTAATAGCTTGCATTCGTCTAAAGACGACTGCACAAGGTTTTCAGTCCACTTTAGTGGACTTTCGCTATTAGCCGTGGAATTAATTCCACGGTGGTTTTGGAGCTTGTTGAGAATGGTGCAAGATGTGAGTATAAGTTAAGACGCATCTAAGAAAGCGATCACCTGCCTCAATTACTTGCTGACAAAACCTGTGCAGCAGTCAGCTTCAGTTCAGGGAAAGTCCGAGAAACAATTTGCTGGCTACCAGTGAATTTAGTTGACTGATATTTACCATTGACCAACAGCAGTACCGTCACTAACTGTGCCTGAGGGTCAACAATCCAGTATTCAGGGATGCCGCGCTTTTCGTACTGATGTACTTTATCAATGTAGTCCCTCTGGTAGTTTTCATCCTTTTGGCTTCTGTAGGGGCTAACTATCTCAACAACTAACCGTGGGGGAGGCATATCTAGGGTGATAATGAACCGTTTCCTCGGTCTTGTCAGATGTTCATTTCCAATCACTACCAAGTCAGGGAAGCGATTTAGTGGTTTACCAATTACTTGCAGTTCACCTTCATGAGGTCTAACTAAGCGAGGATTAACAAACTTGGCTAACTGATACATTAGCCATACAGCTATCCAGCCATTTTCTTCACTTTCCGAGGGCACTGGTCTTAACTCCCCATCAAACAGTTCATAGCGGTTGTCTGTGCCATCGTCATATTCGAGATATTGCTCAAAGTTCAGTTTTACTGGAGTGTGGGTCATTTACTTTCTCCCTGTTCTCTATGTATTGCTCGATAAATTCCACTACAACATCCTTCATATTCCTTCCTTCACGCACGACAAGCGACTTAAATCTGTTTCGGAGATCTTGAGTCATCTCGACCCTAATCGCCACAATTTTTTCCTCGTTTTTGGTGGACATTGCTTAATACCTTGCTTTTGCCTATATTTTGGCAGTTTTTGTTCTAGTGAATCCATTTGCAGTAGTGCAAGGTATTGCATTGTTTAAATTATATGTAGTGATGCAAAATATTGCAATGCTGCATATAGCGCATACAAGAAAATTAATGAACGTTACTTTAGTAGTCTCTCGCCTTACCCCACCACCACCACCGGAGATTCAGGAAATGGTGGAAGAGTTACGTATCCCAGAGACAGAATTACCTCCGGGAGAAGCAGCTGGGGAATTTTGAGTAGTTATTGCTTGTGGAACAGGCATCTTGCCTGTGGTGATCTGTCGAAATGTCTCGCACCATTCTCAACAAATCTAAAACCCACCGGTCGTTTAAACGACCGGCTAATAGCTCAAGTCCACTCAAGTGGACTAAACCCTTACCCCGTGAGGGTTGACAAGCGATATATATCTTCATTATCTATCTGCACCTAAGCGATGAAGCGGATTTGGCATAAACACCTCTACTTTATTCTTCCTAATTCTCGAAGTAAGGTTTCTGGCACATTGATTGCTGTCTCCAAACCTTTCACATTCTCCCATTTCGTATCCTCATCCCAGGAAATATTCCTGAGATCTGTACTACTCAGGTTTGCGCGACTGAGGTTTGCACTACTAAGGTTTGCATCTCTAAGCTTGGCACCTCTGAGGTTAGCACCTCTGAAGTCTGTGCCTCTGAGGCTAGCACCAATGAGGTATACGCCACCAAGTTCTGCACCAATGAGGTTTGCACCACTGAGTTTTGCAGAATTGAGGTTTGCACCACTGATTTTTGTAGCATTTAGGTTCGCACCACTGAGTTTTGTAGCATTTAGGTTTGCACTACTGAGGTTAGCGCGACTGAGATCTGCGCCAATGATGTTTGCGGTTCTGAGTTCTGTGCGACTGAGGTCTGCGCCCCTGAGCTTTGAGCCTCTGAGGTCTGCACCACTGAGGTCTGTATCACTGAGGTTAGCACCAATGAGGTTAGCGCGACTGAGGTTAGCTCCAATAAGGTTAGCGCCACTAAGATCAGTACCAATGAGTTTAGTGCCACTAAGATCTGCACCACTGAGATTTGTGCCTCTGAGGTCTGTGCCACTGAGTTTTACACGATTGAGGTCTGCACCTTTGAGGAATAAGCCAACTGTTTCTCGAAAAGTACCTAGCTTAGTGCTATTGCTATAGCTAAGAATGCGAAGCAATCGCTGAGCATCAAAACCTTCGCAATCTGATTGACCACAAGGATGGAAAGTAACTTTATCCTTTAGCTTATTTTTCCACTGGGCATAACGATGTAACTCTAGGAGCAAAATCATCACATTTAGTCCAGTATAGATATCTACCTGTCGCTGACCTAAACTAATTCCCTGATTTTGTAATCGCCGTGTTGTCTTCTGAAGTAGAGTTTCCTCCGGAGTATCAATAAATTCTCCATCACACCAGCACAGATAGAAATTTTCCAGGCGCTCGAACAGTTCTATCGGTCGAAATTCTTCACTAGCTGCCAATAGCGCCATCAGGTAGCCCACAATTTCTGGGGTTAGTCCACCATAACCCAATAAGTCGTAAATCTCCTCTGCCAATTGCTCCTCGTTGAGGTAAAACTTTTGGCGTTTCTTACCCGATTCTGTCCATTCCTCCAAACTTTCTTGTAACCGCTTGGCACAAAAAAACTCACCAAAACTTTTGTGGACAAATTCTACTGCTCCTTCTTTAGTATGAGCTGGTCGTAGGTAAAAGGACGCCAAAGCATTTCTCAGGGGATTGTCTCCAAGGCGCTGTTTAGCTTTCTCCAGTAGTTCCTTCGCTCCATCATCTCCCTTGAGCCGTTCCTCAATCATGGTCATTGATGCCGATTCTCCACCCGCCTGGGTAACACACAATCCTGCCTCAGTAAGAATATGCCGCAAATCCTCAGTCTCTTGTTCAGCGAGTTCAAAATTAAGCTGTTCAGGACGCTGCTGAGTAAGTACCCAATCCAAAGCAGTTTGATAAATCAGAATTTTTGCTTTAGTACGGTTAGCACCCTTAAACATGTGAACTGTTAACTTGCCATCCCGATGCATAGCTGCTAACAGATAGAGTAAGAGGGGTTCTTTCGCTAATTGCTTGACTCGTGCTGGACAGGTTTCGGCTTGCAAAAACTTTTGAAATGTCGAAGCTTTATTCTTACCAATCAGATTGCTCCACTTACCCAACCATTGTTGCTGGAGTTGCTCATCCATCAAAGCAATTTCTACCCTTTTTAGATTTTGAGGTAAGAACTGTTCAATACCCTGTAATGCCAGTTCTCTGCCAGTTACCAGAAACTGATGTCCCAGCTGAGGATTGTTTTGGCAATTGGCTTGCAAGTTCCCCACCTGTTTGAGAAACTTTTCAATACCACCAGTGGTTCTCCCTTCTAAGCGCAATTCATCAAAGCCATCGAGTAAAAACAAAAACCGGGTATTGGAATCCGTCAGCCAACCATAATCACTCTTAGCAAAATCTGCCTTAACCGCTGCACGGAGAGTATTCTCGATATTTGGTTCAAAGGCATCAATATCCCGCAGTCGAATCAATATTGGTGTCCATAAGGGATGAAGATTTTGCCGCACCCAATTAGCAAAAATCCGACAAAAGACTGTCTTACCACGCCCTGGCCCCCCCTGAATAAAGATTACCTGATCGTTTTGCTTAGGCTTAATAAGCTGTTGAATTGCCCAACTTCCTAAATCAAGAGGCTCTCCAGCTTCATCGACTTTGCCATTATCATCCACCAACTGTGCTTTCAGAGGTACATAGATATCAAGAAACCTAATAGATTTTTCTCCCAATACCTTCCACTTTTCTTGTAGCCTTGGATCACTAGGGTAAGGAGATATCTGTTCCTTAAGGTAAGATTCAATACTACCGTATTTCTGAGTTGCTCCTCTTTCCTTAGCTGCTGCGATCAATAGACCCAGACGCTGGCGCATTGCTTCTGGTTCATAGTTGAGGAGTAGCTCTACACAAGCTTTCGTTCTCCAAGCAACCCAACCTGTCACAATGGTAATGGTATCCTGCTTTAATCCAGCTTGTTTGAGGAAGCGAGATAACTGTTGATTCAAAGCCTGCCCCAATAGAGATTCAGGGAAGTAAGTCAAAGCCTCTTTAGCTAACTCCTCACCTAAGGGTAGTTCTAATAACTGCTCAATTTGCTGCCCAATTGCTTTTCCTGATAACTTTGCACCAATTGTTTGCCTTAACCAGTAATTCCTCCGAACCAAAGCATCAAAACTTTCTAAATAAGCTAAAGGAAAAGCGATCGCAACCCATTGTTCTAAACTTGGTGAGTTCTTAGTCTTACTACGAAGCAGATGTAGTCCCTTTCTTCCCAATCCGACAAAGGACAACCCGGCTGCCACAACTCCCGCTGGTGCTAGGGTAGAGCCTAACAAACCAAAAGCGATCGCTAATTCCAACCCAGCTTTAGAAACCTCTGCTCCCGTTACCGCGACATCCCCAGCTGTGCCTAACTCTCGGATATCGGTGTTTAGAAAATGCCAAACCTTTCTAAGTGTTTCCACTACCTCAGTTTTTTCCCACTATTAGCTAGTTCTTACTAGGATAACGAGTTTTCTTAGAGGATGAGGAAACGGGAAAACAGTTTCAATAAAATGGACTAAATTTTTCGGCTTTACTTTAAAGTTAGTCATCTTTAGATGACTTGAGCTATTAGCTTGGAACTTGAGTTCCAGCTGGGTTAAGGGTTGCACCTTAAGTTGACACCAATGCTACGCCCTTTCAGGATTTATGCAAGAGTGATTATAGATCACAGGCAAGATGCCTGTTCTACAAGAAACTGATGATTGAATGAATTAGGTGCTTTCACCAGATGCATTTTAGCTTAAGAACATTCCTATACCTACCACCTACCACCTACCACCTAACACCTGTTCCTTCTTCCTATAAGCCAATAAGTAGTCATTTCTCCTTTACTCTTCACAGTAATTACACCCCGCTTTTCTAACTGATACTGGTCTTGCAACTGCTCATAAGTAGCAGTAGTAACCTGAATCTTCCCTGGTACTCCCTGAGTCTCCATCCGAGAAGCAATATTTACCGTATCTCCCCAAACGTCATAGGCAAATTTTTTCGTCCCCAATACTGCTGCTACCACTGGTCCCCCGGTATTAATACCGATCCTCAAAGCCAGAGGTTGTCCATTGGGCCACCGGAATTGCGCGATCGCTTGTTGCATGTCTAAGGCCATTTCCGCGATCGCTTCTGCATGATCTGGACGCACTAAAGGTACTCCCCCGGCGACAAAATAGGCATCCCCAATGGTTCTAATTTTTTCCACACCGTGGTGATGTGCCAACTGGTCGAAGATAGAAAATATTTGATTTAATAAATCAACGACTTCTGTAGGAGGCATAGAGCTGGAATTGGCAGCAAACTGAACTATATCGCTAAACAAAAACGAAGCCTCGTCATATTGCTTAGGAACTGCTCTCTGATGCTGTTTCAACTCCTCAACAATGGCCTTAGGCAAAGTATTTAATAATAATGTTTCTGACTTTTTCTGCTCTTGCCGCAGTGCATTATTTAGCGCCTGAATATTCAGATGATTTTCGACACGGGCTAGTACTTCTTCCCTTTGAAACGGTTTAGTGATATAATCTACCCCGCCGACTTGAAAAGCTTTAACCTTATCCAAAACCTCATCAATAGCGCTGATAAAAATTATAGGAATTTGTTTAGTTTGGTCATGGGATTTCAACTGTTGGCAAACCTCATAACCATTCATTTGGGGCATTTTGATGTCGAGTAAAATTAGATCCGGTGGTGCTGCCTGTGCTGATTTGATTGCCAGTTGACCATTCAGTGCCTTACCGACTTCATATCCCTGTTCTGTTAGAAGTGTTGACAACAGACGTAAGTTATTGGGTGTATCATCAACGACAAGAATATTTGCCCTTGGGGACTTAGTTGGATTGCGATTCATGCTGTAACCTGAACTCGTTGAATTAACTCTATGACTTCCTCAAAAAGAAAGTTATTTGCCCAATTACTTAAGGTATTCGCTAGAGGGGAATGAACTTCGGGAATTTGGTTAACCAGCTGAATGATTTCGTGATCCAAGCATTTGATAGCTGCCTGATTGAGGTTTTCTAACCATTCCCTGGGCATACTAGATAAATGAAAATCGAGGGACTGATCAGTCGTAGTCATTAGTCCCTCTGGGATTTCATCATCTTTTGGCTTGGCAACTGAATTTTGGTAGAGATAGCGAACTCCTAAATGTTGAGCTATTTTTTCCCAGAGCACTTGCTCTCGGAATGGCTTACTCAGAAAATCATCACAACCTGCTGACAAGACAGCAGTTTGCTCTTCTTCAAAAACGCTAGCAGTCAGAGCAATAATGATGGTGTTTGTTATTGGTTGTTTGTTGTTTGTTGTTTGTTGTTTGTTGTTTGTTGTTTGTTGTTTGGGAATTGGGAATTGGGAATTGGGAATTGGGAATTGGGAATTGGGAATTGCTTCCTTATCTCCCTTGTCTCCCTTGTCTCCCTTGTCTCCCTTGTCTCCCTTGTCTCCCTTGTCTCCCTTATCTCCCCATCTCCCCATCTCCCCATTCCCCCATCTCCCCATCTCCCCATCTCCCCATCCCCGCGTCTCCCTCTCCTTAATGTGCTTAGTTGCTTGATATCCATCCATCACTGGCATCCGCATATCCATAAAGATGAGGTGGGGTGAGTAACTAGACCACATTTCAATAGCTTCTTGACCATTTTCAGCTTCACGAACCGAGAAACCCATAATTTTCAGCAGTTCTAGCAAAAACATGCGACTTTCTGGACGATCATCAACCACAAGAATGCGATACTCTGGTTGATTTGGTGCTAAACCAATTACCTTGCGGCTTTGCTGAGAGGTTTGGACTTCAATCGCTTCAGCAAGGTTAACTTGGACATCAAAAGTAAAAGTTGTTCCTTTTTTGGGAGTACTGCTGACATTGATTTTTCCTCCCATCAGTTGCACAATTGTCTGGCTAATTGCCAAACCTAATCCTGTTCCTTGATCTAATTTATAGCCTGTCTCCGTTTGTCCAAAAGCAGTGAACAATTTGTTCATTTCCTCTCGAGCAATACCAGGACCAGTGTCTTCAACTTCAAAATGGATTGTTATTGGTTGTTTGTTGTTTGTTGTTTGTTGTTTGGGAATGGGGAATGGGGAATTGGGAATGGGGAATTGGGAATTGAGAATATCTTCCTTGTCTCCCGATCCCCTTATCTTCCTTGTCTCCCTTGTCTCCCTATCTCCCCATCTCCCCATCTCCCCATCCCCGCGTCCCCGCGTCCCCGCGTCTCCCCATCTCCCCATCCCCCCATCCCCCCATCTCCTCTTCCCTCCCAATCCCA
>JAAHHL010000283.1 GCA_010672185.1 Caldora sp. SIO3E6
AGGGATTTTCCACAACAATGCCAGCTTTTTGAGCCCATTTGATACATTTCCTTGTACAATACTTGGCTTATTAACAGCTGAAATCCTTGTCACCGCATAGCTTGCACACTAATTCTCCCAAGCCCTAAATATCTTCCTTGTCTCCCTTGTCTTCCTTGTCTCCCTTGTCCCCCCATCTCCCCATCCTCAATCCCCGCTCCCCTTAAACCGTTGGTAAGTCGTAGCTAAGGCGTTAGCATCTCCTACATTCCCAGGAAATAGCACTACGGGTAAATTGGGAAACTGGGGATGGTCAGTTGGTGTGCGCACAACAGAGCATCCGGGTATAATTTGCCCCAAAAGTCGTGCGGCTCTCAAGTTTAAACCAGTACTCAAAACATCGTTGGAAGTAATTCCCCCTTTACTAATTAAGAAACCGATATCTGCTGGCAATCCCCGCACAATATCCATTAATAAAGCAGAAACTGCTGTCCCAAATGCTAGTCGAGTTTGGATATCTTGAAATACTAGTTCTTCACGACTGGTATAAACTACAGATGTTTTACCCTTAGTATGAGCCTCTTGGACTGTTTGCAGAACTTTTGCCAAAAGCTCTGCTCTTTTGGCTTGCGACTCATCCAATAAATGAGCCACATCCACCTCAATACCAACAATCCCTGGCTCTAGTAACAGACATTCTAGCTGCTGTGTGGTTTTTTTAACATGGGAACCGACAATCACAGCTCCAGGTTTCCCTTGCCGCACATACTCAGCCATATCTGCTGCTGCCACCGGCTGAGGACCGAGATTAGCCAAAGAGGTTAAGATACTAGCAGCGGAGCGAAACAGAAACCGCTTACCTTGTGCCGCTGCGGTTAGGATATCTGCGGCAAATTGATCTAAATCGCCTTGGGTTTCCCCATCTACTACTCCACATTGGTTACCGGTAAGCTGCTGGAGGCGCTCTAAACTACCGCTGCGAATATCATTAAGTATAAATCTCTCTACCGCACTGGCTGGAATGCGGCCTTGAGTCTTCTCATCTACGTAATCTGGTAAATAGCTATAACGGTAACCAAAAACCGAGTCCTTGGCAAATTCGGTTTCATGCACTGGTGTTGGCACACCATCAATTACTAGATAATGAACACTATCCCGGGTAACTCGTCCCCCCTCAAAAAAAGCTGGTACCAAGAAATGGGCATCAAATGGTCCGACTTCTTCTGCAATTACGTCAGTTTCTACAGGGTAATGTCCCCGCAGCGTTGAATCAGAGCGGCTTACCACCAGAAAATCCTCAATTCCCTCAGCCTCCAAGGCGATTTTGAGGCTCTGGCAGACTTCCCTAGTAACTGCGGCAGCTTGCTCTGGAGTCAGTGCTCTAGTATTTGTTAGAATAAAGAAGATGGGAGAGTCATCTTTAAGTCCCAACTTCAAAGTCCCCTCATCCCAACGTGTCAGCAGTAGGCAGCTGTGAACTGTCTGGGAACCTGTCGGATCATCATCTAAGACAATTATTTTTGGTCTGGTAGTCATTTCTTCCTGTAATATATATCACACCACTCTCTAATACTTGCTCACATACAGTCCGACAACTTATCACGAGTTGTAACTATAACTCTCACTGAAGCTTAAAAAGAAAAATCAGATACTAAGAATAACGAATATAGGCAGCAAAGGAGAGGTTATGTCTATGATTAGCGAAATTGTTAATCAGGTTATTCACAGCGGCTATCTGACCTTGGAAACAGAAGAGCAACTCAAGGAGCTGTTTGCCGTTCGCTATGATGTAGAAGACATTGATGCTTTAATTCAACTGCAACAAGCAGCTAAATCTGGTCAGGTTAAGCAACAGTCACGGGAGGGTGTTAGGTGTTAGGTGTTAGGTGTTAGGTGTTAGGTGTTAGGTGTATAGGTGTTAGGTGTTAGGTGTTAGGTGTTAGGTGTTAGGTGTTAGGTGGAAATAAACCGAACTATAGCGTTTCTAGATGATTTGTCAACCTAGATTGTCGTTTTTTTCCTTAAAAAAAACTTCTGAATTCTTCCCTCCTGGCTCCTGACTCCTGACTTCATTTATGATGCATAGTGCAAGATATGAGTTAAATATGGCTCAAACCCTTACAAATGACAAATGACAAATGACAAATGATTAACTGTAGCGCTCTTGAGCCCAAGGCTCACCTCGATGATGATAACCGTTAAGCTCCCAGAAGCCCAACTCTTCATGGTCTAGGAATTCTAAACCGTTGATCCACTTGGCGCTTTTCCAGGCATAAAGGTGGGGAACAACTAATCGCATAGGACCACCATGCTTTATTGGTAAGGGTTCATTCAACAAGGTATGAGCGAAAAAATTCTCTTCCTGTACCAACTCTTCCAGAGGCAGATTAGTAGTGTAGCCACCATAACAGTGAACCATGACGTGCCTCACTTTGGGGTCAAGTTCCAGTTGGTTGATCAAATCAGTAACTTTAATACCAGTCCATTGGACATCTAGCTTAGACCAGTGTGTCACACAGTGAAAATCTTTAGTGAAATCATGTTGGGGCATTGCCATAAAATCTGACCAACTAAAGATCTTTTCTTTAACCAAGCCCCAGACACGAAATTCCCAATTATCTGTGGTAACTTGGGGAGTATCACCGTAGGTGAGTACGGGAAAGCCTTTTGCTAGATGTTGACCAGGAGGAACGCGATCGCTCTCTTCTGGTTCTGGTTTACGGAAAAATTTTCCGCCCATGGTTTCCTTATATAGATGTGAGTTTTAGCTATCTTCCTCTTCATCATCAGTAGGATAGACAAAAGAAGAACGCCCACTTAAGACAGCTTTACCTAGAGAAAGAGCTTTTTGCGCTTCCAGTGTTGCTTTGCGCTTCCAAGTGGCTTTGCGCTTGTTTCGCTTAGATTTTGAAGTTTTCTTCTTAGGAACAGCCATGAGGTAGGTTCTAAATTTTGGACAACCTTTCTATTTTAACAGCCTCTTGCCTGTTGCCTTTTTTATCTTCATCGGGTGAAGAAATTTTCGTGGGATTTCAATTCTCCCCGTCCCCGCGTCCCCGCGTCCCCGCGTCCCCGCGTCTGCTCATTATTTGTTCTCCCATCTTTATCTTTCCTGTGCCAGTTGAGCTTTAGCTTGCTGCCAAAGATACTCTAATTCATCCAAGGTGTAATCTGAGAGAGGACGCTCTGCAAATGCTTCCATTTTGGATAGACGTTGAATAAATCTCTGGTTAGTTCCCTGCAAAGCTTCTGAAGGGTCAAGATCGTACCAACGAGCAATATTAATTAGGGTAAATAATAAATCTCCTAGTTCTGCTTGCTGCTCAGTTTTACTTTCTTGTTCAAGTGCTTGTTTTAATTCCCCTAACTCTTCGTTAAATTTTGCCCAAACCCCTTCAACGTCATCCCACTCAAACCCAGCACCAGCAGCTTTTTGAGAGATTTTCATACCCCCCATCAATGGTGGTAAGGTCTTAGTATAGCGACGGAGTTTGCGACTGAGGAGTTGCGCCTGAGCAGGGGTTTCTCCTTTTTCTGCTGCTTTGATTTGTTCCCAGTGGTAATGAACTTCCTCTGCATTTTGGACACGGAGATCGCCAAACACATGAGGATGACGGCGGATCAGCTTTTCAGTAATCCCTTGAGCTACTTCTGTCAAGCTAAATTTACCTTCCTCGCTAGCAATTTGAGCTTGGAGTACTACCTGTAATAATAAGTCTCCTAGTTCCTCTGCGATCGCTGCTTGCTCTCCACTCCTGATGGCATCTACCACCTCATAAGCCTCCTCAATGACATAGGGAGTCAAAGTTTCCATAGTTTGGGCTTGATCCCAAGGACAACCATCGGGAGAACGCAATTGAGCAACTACATCAATTAACCGTTGCAGTGCCTCTAATACAGAAACTTGAGTCATCAGTTGAGTTTGCTCCTGGAAACTGGGCATTAAGGAATACTCCGATGGTACTTAATTATTCTTTACTTTATTGCTTCTGGTAGAAAATTGGCAATTAACTCTTCCTTATGTTGCTTGTCACTCCGTCAGCTCAATCACTAAAAAGCGATCGCTATTCTAAATTCCAGTTAAAGAGTACCCATTAGGGTAGTGTCAGGGATTTAATTCAATGCTTATAATTTTAGTTCAAGCAATCGAATCCAAATACTTTGATCGCCTCGACTAAGATTTGAGACCGTTTTTGTATGTCTGCTGTAATCCCTGCCACAAGTAATTCCATTGCTGGACTGCACGCTCTTTGGGCAAAAACCTTGGGAGCACCTCAAATTCGTGTTGCTGTCTTAGATGGTTCGGTGGAACAATCCCATTCTAGTCTTGTGGGTGCAAAACTAACTCAACTAGACGATCTTGTTCCCCATAGTTCCGAGCAAGGCTCAGCAGCTCAACACGGTACACAGGTTACTAGCATTATCTTTGGTCAACATCATCAGTCAGTTCAAGGTATCGCTCCTCAATGTCAGGGTTTATTAATTCCCATTTTTACTGATGGTAAGGGAGATGCGATCGCACCTTGTTCCCAACTCGATTTAGCCAGAGCCATCCTTTTAGCCGCGAATCACGGTGCTCATGTCATCAACATCAGTGGTGGACAACTCACACCTAGTGGAGAAGCAGATCCACTGCTCACCAATGCTGTTCGCCATTGCATGGAGCATAACATCCTGATTGTGGCAGCAGCAGGTAATGAAGGGTGTGACTGTCTGCATATTCCCGGTGCATTGCCGTCAGTTCTGGCAGTTGGTGCGATGAATGCAGCAGGAATACCGCTGGATTTCAGCAATTGGGGTGAACAGTATCAAACTCAAGGGGTGCTAGCACTGGGTGAAAACATACCCGGAGCAGTTCCTGGCGGGGGTATCACAACCAGTAGTGGAACCAGTTATGCCACTGCTATTGTCTCTGGCATCGCGGCTCTACTACTGAGTCTCCAAGTCCAACGAGGTCAAACTCCCAATCCTCAAGCAGTTCGAGCTGCCATTCTTGAGAGTGTGATCGCTTGTGAGGAGCAACCTGCACCGGATTGTCGCCGCCTTTTGGCAGGTCGCCTCAATGTGACAGGAGCAATGTCAATCATTCTTCAACAAGGAGAAGTCATGAATGAAAAGGTAGAAGTAGCAACAGTGCAACCTGCACCGATTGAGGAGGTAAATCCACCCCCTCCTGCTCAACAACAAGTCCCTGCTGTGCAAGCAGCAACTTACAGTGCTCCGTCTTCTGAAGTGATACCCCAGGCGGCACAAATTCAACCTTCATCACCCCAGTTGCCAACTCAGGTAAATCCCAGCACGATACAACCTGCTGATTGTGGTTGTAGCGGCGGTGCATCTGCACAATTGGTCTATGCTTTAGGACAACTAGGGTATGACTTCGGCACAGAAGCTCGCCGGGACTCTATCCAGCAGCACATGGGTGAAGGAGCCAATCCCCAAGACCCTCGACAATTGTTAGCGTATCTGGAGGAGAATCCTTGGGACACAGCAGCGATTACCTGGACACTCAGTTTGGATGCAACCCCCATCTACGCTATTCTACCTCAAGGTGCTTATGCCGAACAGGGTTTTGAACGGTTGCGTCAGTTTCTCACAGAGCAATTAACAGAAGGGGTTGAGCGAGTTTCGATTCCCGGTGTAATCATGGGGAAAGTGATGCTGATGTCGGGTCAAACTGTGCCTGTTATTCTGCCTACACTTCGCTGTATGTATAGCTGGACTACATCAGCCTTGATGGATGCAATCTGTGGAAGTTCTACTAATGAGTCAGCAGCCCAAGGTGTGGAAAACTTCCTGGAAAGAATTTACTACGAACTTCGGAATTTGGGAATAACACCTCAAGAGCGAGCAATCAACTACTCAGCTACTAATGCTCTGAGTGTGGAACAGATTTTCGAGTCTGCTATTCGGGAGGAGATGGATCTCGATACGATTGAGGTGGAACGCAGTCCACTCTGCCGTCCAGATTCTGAATGTTGGGATGTCAAGCTGACGTTTTTCAATCCCCGACGTGTGTTTGAACAGGCTCGAAAAGTGTATCGCTTCACAGTTGATGTGAGTGATTTATGTCCGGTGAGTGTGGGGAGAGTGCGATCGTGGTTTGTGAGGTAACGAGTCATACCGAATTTACTATAGGCACTCCTTCAACTGCTACCCTCTTTCCAGGTCTTCTACCTGAATTTGGGTTCTCGTCACTATATTGTCTACCAGGTCGAGGACTTGGAGGATTTCAGTGTGTGTTTCTTGGTTAAAAATTTCATCACGATAGGAGACAAAAATGATAATTCCAGCTCAATCGTTAGGACAAAGAAGCTCTGCATCCTTCATGGGAAAAACTGAAGGAACGAACATTAAATCTAAATTGTTGCCACAGCAATCGAGCCCATTTGCGTTGGACTTAGATTTTGTGAGTTTTCCTAGCTGTCAGATGGCTTGCTCGGCTTGCGTTAATCCAAACATTCCATGGAGTCAAAGGTATTTTTATTACTGTCCAATTTGCTATTTAACGTGTGGAGGATAAGCATTTTAAGCCATGAAAACAGTGTGAACGCTATCTTGTAGTGGCGTGACAAGCTTAAGCAGTAGAACACTTAGCTCAATTTAAGGAGAACATCAAATGAAATTACCAAATCAATCTTCTAACATACAGCGTTCAAGTGGTGTTGCAGAAGTTATTCGTAAAGGTGTCTCTCCATCCCAATCTCTGTACTATTACGGTCCACTGCCTTGTTCAGCAATTTGTGCTTTTTTAAGAGGACATGCTCGCTTAGTTTGTATTAGTAAATGTGTATCTACTTACATATAGTGCGATCGCTGATCTTGTAGTGGCGTGACCCAGCTAAAATGGTTCATTAGGAAAATGCTTCAAACTTCTGAATTTCCAACAAAAGCTGTGGATTTTCTATTGCACAGTTTTAGCTGGGTCAGTCCACTAGGTTAGTGTAGCAGATGACAATCAAATCAACCGGAAGAAAAAGTAGGGGATCTGAGGCGATGTTTGCTCACTCACCTATAGTCATCAACCTTTTACCTCATTTCCCCATTCCCCTATTGCTTCTAAATGAAAATTGGCAATTACCTTTTCTTTCTGTTTCCTCTAGATTTTTGGGGTTGCTTTTTCCGACTGCGGCGGGAGGGATGACGGGTAGACGACTTGCGCTTTGGCTTCTGCGGCTTCCCTACTCCAGAGAACCATCCCTTAACCCCCATCTTTTGCCAACGCTTGTAAGCGGAACTACTCCAATCTGCTAGATAATGACTACTAGCTCCCAACTCCAAACCGATAAACAGTGCTATCAAATGGACTTGATAACTAAAAAGCGATCGCACTACCCTTGGAGCAAATTCTTGCCAAGGAACAGGTTCCTCCCCTAACCAATGGACAACAGGGACAATAAACAATGCCAATAAAATTACCCAACTCAGCAAATAAAGCACCCGCAACGTTGTCCCAACCAACATTCCATGGGAAAAAACAGAGCGGTGACGCATCACTTTCTGGTAAGGTATCCAAATCCAGCGCAACCAACCCCACCGTTTAAAAGGTCGCGATCGCAAATCTAGGTCAGGACTCAACATTAGTCCACTAAAAAAAAAGCCTCCAGCAACGATCAGTGTCAAGTCGCTATTCCTTGTTATAGCAAGGGTTAGAGCTGTTACTACAGGCAAACTCCACAGAGTAATCCGATCATGTATTTGACCAGAGGGCATATTTATCCCATTTTTGTGTTATCCTAAATATCATAGCGGTAACGGGCGATTAGCTCAGCGGTAGAGCGCCTGCCTTACAAGCAGGACGTCACTGGTTCAAATCCAGTATCGCCCATAAAAGCTTGTAAA
>JAAHHL010000284.1 GCA_010672185.1 Caldora sp. SIO3E6
CTATAGCGTTTCTCATACTTGTGAGGTACATTCGCTATTGGTTTTTGCCTCGCTTCGCTCACCATGCTGAACTTCGTTCCGCTCCGCGAACGCAAAGGGAATAGGGAATGGGGAATAGGGAATGGGAGATGTATCTCACGGATGCGATAATTGCTATATGTGCTTGTCTCAATTTAGTGAAATACTCGATGCTCGACTATCTAATTTTGGTGAAACTAGCACGATCTTGCGATCGCTCCTGAAAAAGTCAGGTAAGATAAAGATAGTATCACTGTTTATCCGAACTTGATATTATTAGGGATTACCTGAGATAACAAAGCGTCCGACGGCAACGAGGAAACCGCCAACCGCAGTGATTAAAATGCCGATCAGCGTCCAAATTTGAGCTTTGGATGACCCTTTTAGTTCTTTCACGTCAATTTCTATCGAGTCTAGCCTTGTTTCTACTTTGGTTTGGCTTTTCTCTAAGTTACTAAGACGTTCATTGAGTTTGTCGAACTTGTCATCAAATTTCTCAAACTCAGCTTTGGTCTCTTTTTGAAAAGTGTCAAACTCAGCCTTGATCTCTTTTTGAAAGGTATCTAACTTAGTCTGAGTCTCTTTTTGAAAGGTATCTAACTTAGTCTGAGTCTCTTTTTGAGAGGTATCTAACTTGGTCTCAAACTTTTCATCAATCTTGTCTAACTTATAATTGATCTGCTTAAGAATCTCCTCAAGGGAATAAGTTACAGTTATAGGGCTTTGGCTCATAGTTCAAACTCCAACAAATTTGAGTAATTAGGGATTACCTGAGATAACAAAACGTCCAACAGCAACGAGGAAACCGCCAACCGCAGTGATTAAGATACCGATAAGCGTCCAAATTTGAGCTTTGGATGACCCTTTTAGTTCTTTCACATCAATTTCTATCGAGTCTAGCCTTGTTTCTACTTTGGTTTGGCTTTTCTCTAAATTACTAAGACGTTCATTGACCTTATCAAACTCAGCCTTAGTCTCTTTTTGAAATGTGTCGAACTCAGTCTTAATCTCTTTTTGAAAGGTATCTAACTTAGTCTGAGTCTCTTTTTGAGAGGTATCTAACTTAGTCTCAAACTTTTCGTCAATCTTGTCTAACTTATAATTGATTTGCTTAAGAATCTCTTCAAGGGAATAAGTTACAGTTATGGGGCTTTGGCTCATAGTTTAAACTCCAAGCAATTTGAGTAAGCGATCGCTACCCTCAATAACATTATATTTTAAACTGTTATTGTCTCCTGTTGCCTGTTACCCATTGCTTGATTATGATAATTTTTGTTCCAGGTCGTCTCTGTCTGTTTGGCGAACACAGTGATTGGGCAGGAGGTTATCGCCGTCTTAATCCCCAACTAGGGAAAGGATATACCATAATCACTGGTACAAATCAGGGAATTTATGCCCAGGTGAAACCTCATCCTAACCAGTTGATTGTTAGTTCCACTCTCAATGATGGGACAATTCAAGGACCAATCCGGTTACCGATGGAAAGGGATGCTTTGCTAACAGAAGCAAAGAAGGGGGGTTTCTTTAGCTACGCTGCTGGTGTTGCTTACCAATTACTTAACCACTACCCCATAAGTGGCTTGGAGATCGACAATTACCTGACAGATTTACCCATTAAAAAAGGGTTATCATCAAGTGCCGCTTTCTGTGTATTAGTAGTTCGTGCCTTTAATCGCTTGTATAACCTTAAGCTAACCCTACAAGAAGAAATGGAGTTGGCCTATTTAGGAGAAACTACTACTCCTTCTCCCTGTGGCAGAATGGATCAAGCTTGCGCCTACGGTAACCGACCGATTATGATGGTCTTTGATGGGGAATACACTGAAGTCATTGAACTCAAAGTGCCTCAGGATTTGTTCTTAGTAATTGTCGATCTTGGTGCAGGCAAAAATACCCAAGAAATTCTCCACCAGTTGAATCAATGTTATCCTGTAGCCCGCAATGAAGTACAATACAATGTCCAAAAATACCTAGGTACTATCAGCGCTCAGATTACCCGGGAAGCAGTGGGTGTTATAGAAAAGGGAGATACTCCACAGATTGGTGCTCTGATGACGCGATCGCAGCAAGAATTCGACCAACATTTAATACCAGCCTCTCCGGAACAATTAACGGCTCCCCTACTGCACCAACTCCTCAATCATCCACCGCTTCAACCCCACATTTTAGGAGGAAAAGGGGTTGGTTCTCAAGGAGACGGCACAGCTCAGTTTATAGTTAGAGATAAAGCTAGTCAGCAACAAGTTCTTCAAATTATTGAGCGAGATTTTCCCCAAATGCAGTCTTTGACGCTTAGCATTAAAGCCAGTAAAAAAGTGAAAAAAGCAGTTATTCCCGCAGCAGGTTTTGGCACCCGTTTATTCCCAGCCACCAAGGTAGTCAAAAAAGAGCTGTTTCCCATTATTGACCAAGATGGTCGCGCTAAGCCAGTAATTGTGGCAATTGTGGAAGAAGCAGTGAGTGCTGGGATTGAAGAAGTGGGCATTGTGGTACAAAAAAGCGATCGCCAATTATTTGAGGATTTCTTTAAAGAGCCACCAAACTCAGAACTTTTCCCCAAACTCTCACCACAAAATCAGGAATATAGTAAGTACCTACAGGATTTAGGGGAACGAATTACGATTCTTATTCAGGAAGAACAGGAAGGCTACGGTCATGCAGTATTCTGTGCTCAAGAATGGGTGCAAGATGAGCCATTTCTGCTGTTATTGGGGGATCATATTTACGCCTCTACCCAAGAATCTTCTTGTGCTAGCCAAATGCTAGACATTTACGAGCAAGTTGGTCAAAGTGTGGTGGGCTTAACGGTAATGCCAGCAGAAATTATTCATAAGGCTGGCTGTATTACAGGAGTGTGGCAAGAACCAGATTCGCTCCTTACAGTAACTCAGTTTGCCGAAAAGCCAGATGTTGAGTATGCCAGAACCCATCTCCATCTGGAGGGTATGGCAGAAGATATGTTCTTAGCAGTATTTGGTATGTATGTGTTAGAACCACAAATTTTTGCTTATTTGGCAGAAAATATTAACCATAACATCCGGGAAAGGGGAGAATTTCAGCTCACATCTTGTCTAGACAAATTGCAGCAAAATCAGGGTATGACTGGTTATTTAGTCAAGGGTGAGTATTTTGATATAGGAATGCCGGAGTTCTACCGCCAGACGATGATTGATTTTCGTCATGCTTCGGAACTCAGGAATTCTTGAGGAAGAAACAAGCGTCTGTTGACGTTGAATAAACTTAAGGGACAGGATGTACCTAAGATAGTAGAATGCAAATAAAGCTTATTTAGAGGATTTTGAACAAGAAACAACTGAAGAATCTCATTTACTTAATCAACCAATACAGCTATCTTTGAAATTGTTTTGATGACGGATAATCCTAATTATTTCGATACCCAAATCTATGTAGGTGATACTGGTAATAAATGGAGCTACTTCGACAAGCGATCGCTAGAAGCATTAGGAGTTACTATTAATACTCATGGTAAAATTCCTGATGTTGTGGTTCATTATGTTAATGAAAATTGGCTGGTACTAATCGAGGCTGTCACTAGCCATGGTTCAGTAGACCCTAAGCGTCGGCATGAGCTTAAAGCACTGTTCAAGGATTCAACAGCAGGTCTAGTATTTGTGAGTGCTTTTCTGACTCGCAAAGACATGGCGCAGTATCTCAATGAAATTTCTTGGGAAACTGAAGTCTGGATTGCAGAATCCCCAGCTCATATGATTCATTTTGATGGTGAGCGGTTTTTAGGACCATACTGAATAATAAAGCGGATCGCTTGTACCCTCAATGCAGTGAGTTACTCTGTGCTCTATTGACACCAGCCTATGTGAATGGAATTAGAGGATAAAGCTCTACTCTTCCTTGCTCCGAATTACCTGCTGAATAAGTGTGGAAGCCATGCCAGACTTCGGTTTCAATCCTATGGCAATCTAAACAAGTCCAAGGTTTTTGCATTGATGGGCTCAATTTCTTTGCACCGACTTGGTAAATTTCCTAACACCTAATACCTCAAAACTCACCTACCACCTACCACCTACCACCTAACACCTAACACCTATTCTTTTCCCGAAAGTTACGACTTGATGAGGCAAGCCCTAATTAATACTGGTGTCAGGCAATCAGTTAAGTTCCTTGTTCAGAGAAACATGGAGCTGATTAATCTCCTCTGCTTCCAGGATTTCTAATATGGCTAGATTCAAGTTGCTCTGGACATCATAATAGAGCTTAGGATCAATTACAAATACCCTAATTTTAATTACACGAGCATTCTGTTCAAGGCGGGAAAATACAACTAAAATTTTCTCATTGTTCAATCCATCGATATAGGAAATATTTTCTTTAATAACCTGACAAATTCGCCTAGTTCTCGTGGCCGATATCCCATCAATTTTTAGAGTTAAGTTTATGCCCCACTGAACCGTATCAACAGTCTTATCTGACCAATTTGCAAAAATTCCAGAAATCATTTTAGAATTGGGAAGTTTTTTGATATAACCCCACTCAGTAATAAGAAGCCTTGTACTTCTCAGACCAATATTAAGTATCTTAACTCTACCACTTACTCCGTCCAATACTATCACGTCACCGGGTTTATAGAGACCATCAGCGTAGATAATCACCGTACAAAACCAGTCATAGATAATGTCTTTTAATAACAAACCTAAGGCGACACCTGCGCCACCGAGTAGACCGATCATTGCACCGGCAGATGCTCCCAACAAAATCTCACTGGCTTTAATCGCAGCAATCAGGATTGCTGCGATCTGAAAAAGCTTTGGGAAGTAGGGGACGAACAAATCGTCCAGTTCAGTGTCAGTTTTTGTCGCTAATCCGGCTAGAAGCTCCCCCAGTAGTGGAGCCGCACGGTAAAGAATATAGGTGGCAATGAAAAGAACGCTCACAAACAGAATCTCGGGGATTTTCTGATTTTGTTCAGGAGTAAGATGGCTGGCCACAACTAGATGTACTAGCCATAGTCCAGCGATCCAAATTAGCCAGCCTAATGGTGCCCTAATAACCCTAATGAACTCATTGTCTAGGGTGGTTTCTGTAGCGCTAGTTAGACGCTCGAGTCTGTGAATGATTATTGAAGTGAAAAAGCCTCGCAATATCTGGGTAAGGAGAAGGATGAGCACCACAACAACTATCGTGGAGACAGGAATATTGGCGAGCTGGAAGTCGGTATCAAAGATGCTTTCTTTGATTAGGTTAATTGTAGTGTTGAATGTACCCTGAAGGTTTTCCATAGTTTCGACCAAAATACACTAACAGAGATCGACCTGTGCTTAGTTCAATTACAAGTCAATGGCAAATCGATTGGCGAAACTATTTTACTATAAGAGGTAAAATTGCTCTCAGGGGGTGTATAGTAGATAGTAGAAGCTAAATGACTCAAATTCTAATAGTTTAATTTAGCTGAATTAGAGATTGTTTTCTCTGTGCTAAAGTCTGATGGAGCGATCGCACCAGCCAGGAGAAATGATTGCCCAACGGTATCGGATCGTCAAAGTCTTGGGGCAAGGGGGAACCGGAGTAACCTATGAGGCTCAAGATGAATCTAGCAATCAGCGGATAGCTCTCAAAAAAATGTCCCTGCGCCGCTTGAGGGAATGGAAAGATTTGGAGCTATTTGAACGGGAGGCTAAGGTATTGTCCTACTTAGATCATCCCACTATTCCTAAGTATCTTGATTACTTTGAAGTTGATACACCAGAGAACCGCTTATTTTATATTGTCCAGGAATTAGCTCCAGGGCGATCGCTTGCTACTTTAGTTGAGCAGGGTTGGCGTGCGACGGAAAGCGAGGTTAAAGATATTGCCTGCCAAATCCTGGAAACCCTGATTTATCTCCACAGCCTCAAACCACCGATTATCCACCGAGATATCAAGCCTCAAAACCTCATCCGACACGAAGATGGACAAATGTTCCTCGTGGATTTTGGTTCAGTGCGCCAAGCTTACTGGAATCGCCGTAATCAGGGAGTAACAGTAGTCGGGACTTTCGGTTATATGGCACCGGAGCAGGATCGAGGGCAAGCTTACCCTGCTTCTGACTTATATGGCTTAGCTGCTACCTTACTGTTTCTACTAACTCACCGCCCTATTGCCGAGTTGCCTCAGCGTCGGCTCAAAATTGACTTCCGCTCCCGTATTCAAGTTACACCAGAGTTGGCTGATTGGTTGGAAAAGATGCTCGAACCATTAGTAGAAGAGCGATTTCTCTCAGCTAGGGCAGCTTTAACTGCCTTGCAACAACCACCAAAACTGCGCCCTCCTGTGCTACCAAAGCGCCGTAAACCGGTGGGTAGCCGTATTAGCTTGACCAAAACCCATGATCGCTTACTGGTTGATATTCCACCGGCTAGTTTTGGCGTACCCGGTGGTCATTTAAGCTCACCAGCATTAGTAATCTTGATTGTACTACTAATACCCACTGTATTTGTTGTCCTACCCCTAGTACTATCAATCACGCTCCAAACTGTCTTAAGCATTATTGGCATAGTTTTGGCTACTGAATCTTTGTTTACCTTGTTATTGATCCTGTTTATCTTGTTTAATCAGGATGCCTCATCCCTGAAGTGGTTAAGCTCTCTTTTGTCTCGCATCAGTAATATCCAGGTGCAAATTAACCAACGTCACTTCAAGTTAATTTGGAAGTTACTCAATGTTAAATATCGCCAGGTTGAGGGCAAGACAGCAAAGATTGAACGTATAGAAATTGTTACTAAGTACCTGTCGAGCCAAAAAAAACCACGAGATGGGCAGTTAACTGATTTGAGCAGTCATCAGGTTCACCCAGAGGTAGCAGCAGAAAATATCGAAATCATCATCAAGCAACTACGGAACAATAGAAGGGAATTAGATACTGACCAGACTATCAGTATACCGGTGAAGAACTGTGCTATTGTGACAAAGAGACTAACTGGTCAAGAGCAATGCCATGAGTTTGCTCAATTTTTGACCCAGCCAGAAAAGGAGTGGTTGGTAGAAGAAGTGAGGTTGTTCCTCAAAAAACTGTGATCGCTTTTATGAGACACTGTAAATTATCTAGATATTGTCTTAAGTATTGTTTTCATTTATTAAAAATAAGGAAAATTGGGGCAATATGCGGTAATCTATACAGAGGTCGATCAGATTACCCGATGAAATTATCCGATTACGCTCTCATCACTTGGCAATGGAAACAATGAGACTGGTGGAGAAGCACGTAGTTCGTAAATGTTCTCGAGCAGGTAAAGAAATTGATGAGTTGGCATTCAAGTCGAAAAATCTTTACAACCGAGCTAACTACGAAATTCGTCAACACTTCTTTAAAACCAATCAAATCCTCCACTACAACTCCATGGCATCTCGTCTGAAAACAGAGGAGTCTTATTGTGCTTTACCCCGCAAAGTCTCTCAACAAGTTCTGCGGTGCTTGGACAGAAATTGGAAAGGGTGGAAAGAAGCTAATAAGGCATACGAGAAAAACCCTCTCTTATTCAAGGGCAAGCCCAAGCTTCCCAAGTACAAAGATAAAGAGAAAGGGCGTAATCTACTGGTTTACACCATCCAGGCGATTAGTTTTAAAGAGCTCAAAAAAGGATGGATTAAGCCATCGGGAACAAACCTGATGATATCTTGCCGCAAGCAGGATATCAAGGAAGTAAGAATTGTGCCTCGCCTTGATTACTACATGGTGGAGGTGATTTATGAGCAACCTATTCAGCAGTTGGTTAGCGGTGAAAGGGTAGCAGGTGTAGATATTGGACTCAACAACTTAGCGGCTGTAACTTCAAATCAAA
>JAAHHL010000285.1 GCA_010672185.1 Caldora sp. SIO3E6
TAAAACCATCCATCTCTGTCAGCAACTGGTTAAGAGTCTGTTCCCTTTCATCGTTACCGCCGACAAAGCCACCACTAGCGCGAGACTTGCCGATCGCATCCAACTCATCAATAAAGATAATACAAGGTGCTTTCTTTTTCGCCTGTTCAAACAAATCCCGCACTCGTGCTGCACCAGCACCGACAAACAGTTCGACAAACTCGGAGCCAGAGATACTGAAGAATGGCACACCAGCTTCTCCTGCTACAGCTTTGGCTAGAAGGGTTTTACCAGTTCCTGGAGGGCCGACTAGTAATACACCTTTGGGAATCCTTGCCCCAATTTTGGTATAGCGTTGGGGGGACTTCAGGAATTCGACAATTTCCACTAATTCAGTCTTAGCTTCTTCTACCCCAGCTACATTAGCAAAAGTGGTTTTAGTGGACTCATCTTCTACATAGACTTTAGCCTTGCTCTTATTGATGGAAAGGGCACCTTGAGGACCACCACCCATACCACGACCGATGAAAAACTGCCAAATCGCGACAAAAATTAATGGTGGTATCACCCAACCCAAAAGACTACTGAACCAGCTCTTTTTCGGTGGTGGAGCCGCAGCGAACTCAACCCCCTTGTTTTCTAACTTTTTGGGTAGTTCTAAATCAAAGATGGGATTGGTAGAAAGTACTTGTCCTGCTTGATTGTCTTCACCTTTAAGCTGGTAGCGAATTTGCTCTTGTCCGACGTAAGCACGGCTAACTTGCCCATCTTCCACCTGTTCAATAAATAGGCTATAGGGCACCCTAGGAATTTGGGGACTGAACAAATTCGGTAACAACAGATTGGCTAGTAGGAATAAACCCGCCAGTAAAAATAGAATATTGGCAATCTGGCGATTGCGAGGCGGTTGAGGTTTGTCTTTAATACTCATGGGTCTCAAATTTTTTTCATTTTAAATTTTGGATGCACTTGGTCTTTAGACCCCATCCTCAGCTTATCAGGATGAAGTTGTATGAATAAGCACAACTTCATGTTAATTTTTATTGTTAATACTTGACTTTATTTTATCGGTAGTATATTCCGTACTATCTGATCAGAAATACCGTAATTACTTAAAGAAACACTGGAGCAATTAGCAATTAGCCATTAGCCATTAGCCATTAGCCATTGGTGACAAGTTAAGCAAAAGAGCAATTTGTCAAGCCCTTTGGTGAAATTGTTGTATCCTTTACTAGGCAAGCTATTGAGTGATTTCTCATTCATCAGTGCTCACTTTCTTGAGGTGCGCTCGCTAATCCCAAAGTGCGCGCTCGCTAATCCCAAAGTGCGCGCTCGCTAATCCCAAAGTGCGCGCTCGCTAATCCCAAAGTGCGCGCTCGCTAATCCCAAAACTAGCGGAGGCATCCGTAGTTAACAAAGGAAAAAAAGCGAATGTCTCATTCACAAAAAAGTATTAGAGACCACACTAGACGGCGAAACCAGCCCAACATAGACAACCAGATTATAGCTAAACAACTAGAAGATTTAGTTAAACCTTGTGTGTACAATCAATTAGCTTACTATCGCTCATTAGAGATGAGGAGTAGGATTTTAAGTCTACCATTGATGTTGGCAGTAGTATTAAGTTTACTGTGGAGACAAGTACCATCAGTAAGAGAGCTTAATCGAATGCTAGCAAGAGAAAACTTGCTGTGGGCTAAAGTAGTGAAAGTATCTCAACAAGCCCTGTCTCAAAGATTATTAAGTTTTCCGGCATCATTATTTGAAAAAGTATTACTAGACTTACTAGTACAGTTGAACAAACGTTGGCAGCAAAGAAACACAGAAAGTTCAGTAAGTGTTCAAAGAGCCAGAAAATATTTTGAACGTTTGTGGATAGTGGATGCTTCGACGTTAGAAGCCTTGTTTCGTAAGCTCAAAAGTCTAGAAACAGCACCTCTAGGTCAATTAGGAGGTAGAATCTGCGCCGTAGTAGATTTAGAAACTCGCTTTCCAGTGGAGACCTGGTTTAAATCGGAGCCTTACGCTCATGAGAGTAACTTTGTCCAAAAGCTATTAGAATTGATACCGGCTAAAACGCTACTCATAATAGATAGAGGGTTTTGGAATTTTCGTTTTTTTGAGGAATTAATACGGGGTAAGTCAGACTTTATTACCAGGTTAAAAGGGAAAGCTAAATATCAATTTTTGCGCACATTGAGTAGGTCTAGTCAACATCATGACCAACTAATTAGGTTGGGAACAGGTTATCAAGGCAATCCCATTCTCAACTTACGTTTAGTAGAGGTAAAACATGGTTCAACATGGTATCGTTATCTAACTTCTGTGCTCGACCCTGAAGTTTTACCCCCCTATATTGTAGCAGATTTGTATGCTCGGCGCTGGCGAATTGAGGAAACTTTTCTCACTCTCAAGCGCTTACTGGGTTTGAGTTACTTGTGGACTGGTTCTGCCAATGGTATTCAGTTACAATTGTGGGCTACTTGGTTATTTTATGTGGTTTTAATCGACCTCGCTGATGAGGTAGCTTCTGAGTTGTCAATACCTTTTGAAAATATTTCTGTAGAAATGGTTTTTCGTGGACTTTATCATTTTGCTGTTGCTTACGACCAAGGGAAAGCTACTGACCCTGTTGCCTATTTAACTGCCCCAGAAAATCAAGATTTGGCGGTTGTCAAGGCTCCTCGTGCTAGTAGAAAAAAACCTCCTCTTGATTTGTCTCCTTTCCCACAGCCAGAGGACTTGACAAATTGCTCTTTTGCTTAACTTGTCACCAATGGCCATTAGCAATTAGCCATCAGCCATTAGCCATTAGCAATTAGCAATTAGCCATTAGCCAGAGTGTATCTTCAGAGCAATTACATCTCCGACTTTCACATTCATGAAAATTTTCTCATAAAAGATTCATAAGCGTTTCATGTAGACTTGCGAATCTACAGACATAGGTTAATTTCCTTTTGCTCACGATTATAGCTTGTTTTTTGAGCAGTTGTGATGTTAATCACTCATAAAGTTGATTTAAATCACAAATTAGTTACCAATACCTCACATAAGAACAACAAATGAATCACAAAACTACATGAGAAGTTTCACTGTTTTTTAGGTATTAGATTTCTCTATTGTTCAGGAGAATAGGTAAAAATAGGATGGGTAACTATACTCAATACCCATAGTTAGCAACAGACAATCTTAATTTGGCCATGACAGTACTAGCAAAAATTGATTTATCATCACATCTCAACTTTATAGATTATTGGGATATAGAACTCTCAGGCTGGGATTGGGAGAATCATATGTATTTTGGTGAATGGAATTCGCAACTATTGTTTGAAGATTGGGATGGAAGTTTTCTCTTAGATGAGTGGGATGCGCAACTATCTTTCAAGGATGGGATTAAGGATTGTTCCTTAGATGAATGGGATGCACAACTCTCCTTCAGTAAGTTGCTGCGTACCCATGGTGCATAATATTGATCTGAAATCCGGTAATAAGGGCTATTCCCGATAGGGAAAAAAGAGGAAAACAAGCAATTCTCTAACCACAATTGTGTGTCTTGTTTTTGCTAACTCAGGAAATTGGCTCAAACGAGCTCAATTTCCTAGTGCTACCAACTTCATTGATTACTAGCTGGATTGGGAGCTTTCACTATTACCAAGTTTAATAACTGAGGTAAAAGCAATCCAGAATTAGCCCGGTATTCCTCAAACTCAGGATAGCGAGACAGAGATTTATCTTTCTTGAGCATATTGGGAATAAACAGGATTATTGTAAACAATCCTAAAATTACGAAAGGCAACCAATGCTGTACCAAAAGAGCAAAACCTAAATAAGTGCAGATTTCTCCTAAGTAATTAGTGTTACGACAACGGGCAAAAAGACCTTCAGTGATTAAGCCAGACTTATATTTGAGAGTGAAATATTTTTGGGCATCACTGGTGTAATGTAAGAAAACACCAAAGATATTAATCGCAATAGCTACAGCGATTAGCACCGGTGGAGGTTCGGAACCACTGCTGATGAGGATGAAAGGTGCTACCCAGTATAAGCCAGCCATCAAAAAGCCAATAATACCTATGAGAATAGGGATTTCTTGTTCCCACTGTTGATCGGGATAAATTCGGTCTTTCAGTAACCAAAGAAAACCATAAGTACCGTGGAGTGCCAGATAAACCAAAGGACCAATGGTGAAGTTGTCGTAGATAACCATTAGACTCAGAATAAAGGGAAAACAAAGTCCTTTGTGCAGATTGACTGTATGTTTAGCTTTCATAATGTTGATAGTGGATAGCTGATATTAGTATTACACCAAAGCAAACAAGATGCTCACATTAAGTTCTAATCTGTTTATCCAATGACAAATGACAAATAACAAATAACAAATGACAAATGACAAATGACAAATAACAATTCTCACTAGCTAACCAATTGAGCTATACGCTTTAAGATACTTAAGACTGTATATAAACCATTTTGGCTATACAGGGAGAATCGCTCCGATTCAGCATATTTCGGCTTTTCGTCTGGTATCAGTTTTAAAAATACAAAATCAAGTCCATTAGTCACGAATCCTAAAGCAGGTTGTTCAGGATGAGGATTGCTTAACATATAAGCCAAAGCTTGGGGAATGCCTTCTTCCAAGGAATACCTTGCTCCTTTGGTTTCAATAAGTAAGATCCAAAACTGAGGTGTAAAAACCAGTAAGTCAAGTCTTCCCGTGATGATGATGCCATCTTCTTCGGATTCAACCTTTACCTCTTTCTCAGCAGTTAGGTAAAAAGGTGGGCGATAAAACCCAGCCATATTTAATAGAGGAGCAAGGACTACTAACTTAACAACAGCTTCAACTATAGGATACCTGGATAAGTGACGAAAGTTAGCCCTTACCCCATCCAAAGTCTGCTTTTCTAAATCCGTTAGTTCCGGTAAATGCTCTTGCCATTCTCGGAAACATTGTTGCTCATCAATGAATTCCAAGCCAAACTCTTCGACTAAGTCATTTAAGGAAATGTTTTGTGCTCTAAGTGTTTTGACCATAAATTTACATTTTTTACCCTAACATCTAATCTTCTTCTCCATCTTGGGGAAAGACAACATCTTCATAAATTGTAGAAATGGGACAGGAAAAATTGACACTAGTGAACTCTACTACTGTTTCGGTATCTATGGGAGTAGTTTCATCAATTGAGTAAAGAGTAAGTTCCCATTTGCCTCTCTCATTAAGTCGGTAACACTCGATACTAATTCTATCAGGATCTATAAGGACATATTCAGTCAGAGTATCAATGCGGCGGTAATGCCTAAATTTCAGTCCTCGATCCACTCTTTCTGTACTTGGGGAAAGAACTTCCACAATTAGACAGGGATGGTAAATGACTTGGCGGGCTTGGCGATCGCGCTGGTCGCAGCTTACCATAATATCGGGATAGTGAAAGGGGCCTTTTTCTGATATACCTACTTTACTGTCTGCCATTTGTACTTTACAACCTTTGCCCCTTAAATGGCTTTTAAGAGCTGATGCTAGATTCAGTGCCACATCATTGTGAGGGATAGTCCCCCCTGTCATGGCATAGACTTTGCCGTTAATGTATTCATGTTTAATTGGTTGGCTTTCTTCCCACTCTAGATATTCCCTAGGGGTCATGACTGGGAGTTTGGATTGTGCAATCATTCTACCACCTAAAACCTAAAACCTAAAACCTAAAACCTACCACCTACCACCTACTACCTAACACCTATATTAACCTTCAAACCATCCCGAGGATGAGGAGTAGGTACAACCATCATGGTTAAATCTTGCTCTGGCAGCAATTCCCATTGATAGTTACGTACTAGTAGTGCCGCAAAAATTTTCATTTCCAGCTTGGCAAACTCTTTACCTAAACATTCTCGCAAGCCTCCACCAAAGGGAATGTAGCCAAAGTTTTTCTGCTTATCTTCGGTTCTCCCTGGAGCAAAGCGCTCCGGATCAAACACTTCTTGTTCAGTATAGATACTGCTATCTTTGTGAGTTTGAGCTATCTGGTATTGTAGAGTCCAGCCTTGAGGAATTAAGTAACCTTTAAACTCACACTCTTTTATTACCTTGCGAAAACCACCACCCACTGGGGGAATGAAGCGCAAAACTTCCTTGAGGACTTGCTCTAAATAGACCATCTGTTTAAGTTGTTCTATACTTAGAGGTTGGGAGTGGTCGAACTGTTCTTGTTCTGCACAAAGACGAGCCACAACTTCAGGATGCTGAGCCATCAGGAGACAAAAAGAAGCGATCGCGGAAGTTAATGTTTCATGACCGGCAAATAATAACAAAAGTACTTGATCTTTGAGTTCGGCTAAACTGAGGCTATTGCCTTCCTCATCTTTAGCTTGTAACAAAATTCCTAGGGCATCATTGCCAGGGTTCTGCTCGGTTTGTCGTTGTAAGACAATTTTTTCAATTTCTTTGAGCATCCCTTCCCTAGCCTTTAATGCTTTACCAAAATTTGTCCAAGGTAGGGTTATGGGAATAGTGAATAAACCACCACACCAGGTTTCAAATAGTTTACCCAAAATTGTTTGAGAACCATCTTCAGTCCCGACAAATAAGGTGCTGGCAATATCAAAAGTATAATCTCTAAGTTCCGGATACCAAGTTAAACAACCTAAGCTCTGCCATTTTTCCAGATACCTGATGGTAATCTGCTCTATTGTGGGTATATAGCTAGCTAAGACTCTAGGTTGAAAAGCCTGAAAAAGCAATTTGCGACGTTTTTGGTGAAAACTACCGGTTTGAACAGAAAGAGAAGCTGCTCCGAGTAAAGTGCTAGTACTTTTGGGCCAAGTAGAAACAACATATTTGTTTTCGTTTTGGAATAAGAACTGATTAGCTTCTGCACCTACCATCATTACGGTGGCATTACCAAAGAGCTTCGTTTTGAAAATCGGCCCATACTTAGCTAACCGCTTTTTGGCAAAATTACCATCTGTCAAAAAGCTGATAGTTTCTCCAATAAAAGGTAAACCAAAGTTGCCAGGGGGTAAAGGTAGGGATTGCATTGTTTAGTTATTAGTTATTAGTTATTAGTTATTAGTTATTGGTTATTTGGATAGTAATTAAAATTGTAACGCAAAATTTGGCCTATTTGACTACCAAGCTGATTTGTGGGATTCTGAGTCCTTAACTTTTAACTTTGAATATTCACTTTAGCAAACAAATGGATGAAAATAACCGCCGCTCCTACTGGCGTGCTAATACGGCTTTAATCCGCAATCTCTTAATTGTCTGGGCACTAGTTTCCCTGGTCTGCGGTATTTTATTAGTCACAGTGTTGAATGGGGTGTCCCTGGGTGGCGTACCTCTAGGCTTCTGGATGGCTCAGCAAGGCTCAATTATCGTTTTTGTGGTGCTGATTTTTATCTACGCTATCCAAATGGACAAATTAGACCGTAAGTACAACATCAGAAAATAGGGAGAAATTATGGCAGTTGAAGTTTGGACAACTTTGTTTGTCGGTCTATCCTTCTTGTTGTACATCTATATTGGTTGGCGATCGCGAGTTAAGGATAGTTCGGGCTTTTTTGTTGCGGGTAAGGGGGTTCCCCCGATTGCGAATGGTGCCGCAACGGCTGCTGACTGGATGTCGGCAGCTTCGTTTATTTCGATGGCAGGGTTAATTTCGTTTTTGGGCTACGATGGCTCCATCTATCTGATGGGTTGGACTGGGGGCTATGTTCTACTGGCATTGTTGCTGGCTCCCTACCTACGGAAGTTTGGTAAATATACCGTACCGGACTTTGTCGGCGATCGCTATTACTCCAATATTGCCCGTATAGTTGCAGTAGT
>JAAHHL010000286.1 GCA_010672185.1 Caldora sp. SIO3E6
TCGATCAGATCACTGTTCTGAAGCTCCGATCTGTTGTTAGTCAGGGTGTAAGTGACTGTCACAGCTAAATTACCAGGATAACCTTCTTCCTCATCAGCACTGAGATAGGTTAGCTTCAAGCCTACTCCATCAGCACTGTTAATCGGTTCAGCTTCCCAAACCACTTTGTCAAAACCCCGGTTACCACCGTGGATATGATGGGAACCAGCATTAGCCGCTAAATTATACTGTTGACCATCTAGAGTAAACTGAGCATCTTTAATCCTATTAGCGACGCGACCAACAACTGCACCAAAATAGTAATTATTAGCCGTAAAGTAATCTTCTGGACGGTCAAATCCCAGCACTACATCCTCTAGCTTCCCGCTGTTGTCAGGCAAGTGTAATTCAGTAAGAATCGCACCGTAGTTGCTGATTTTGGCAATTAAACCATCACTATTGGTTAAGGTATAGAGATAAACTTGTTGACCCTCTTCAGTTTGACCGAATTCCATCCTGGTGACACTGCTGTTTTCTTTGGTCTGCTTACTATTTTTCGTGGCGTGGGGTTGCTCTGCGTTAAATCCCTTGGAGGAACATGCTTTTACTACCAGTAAACTGATTCCCATCACGGTCAAAACTGTGAGTAATTTTTTTAACATCGCACAAGGGAAAATCTTTTATTTTTGGCTCTTTGGATATATTATATTACGGTTTCCTGAAAAATTCTGGTGGTAAAGAGTGAAAGTGGCAAGTGCTCCCACTGGCATCGATGCCAGTTCCACAATGAAGATGGATAACTTTAGCAAAAATGAGTCTCTACGGTAAACGTCCCCAAGCTTGGTTGCTTTTATTGTGTACTATCCTTCTAGTTCTAGGGATATTTTTTCGCTTTGTAAACCTTGAACAGAAAATTTATTGGCACGATGAAGTTGTAACCTCATTTAGAATTGCTGGTTACTACGGGCAAGACTTTCTCCAGGAAAACTTCGATGGTAGTGTGGTTAGCGTCGCAGATTTACAGCAATATCAACAGCTTAATCCCGAAAGAAGTCTCCAGGATTTAATCAAGAGCTTAACAACAGAAGATCCCCAGCATCCACCTCTCTATTACATTATGGTCAGGTTTTGGGTGCAATTATGGGGAGATTCAGTGGCAGTAACGAGAAGCTTGTCCGCGATTATTAGCTTACTGGTCTTTCCTTGCCTCTATTGGTTGTGTTTAGAGCTATTTACAGTACCTTGGGTAGGATGGGTAGCGATCGCATTAGTGACTATTTCCCCTTTTCATATTATCTATGCCCAAGAAGCTAGGGAGTATAGTCTTTGGACAGTAACCACTTTACTTGCTAGCGCCGCTTTGCTCAGAGCCATTCGTCGCCAAACCTTGGCTAGTTGGGCTATCTATACTGTTTCCCTGGTGCTGGGATTCTATACTTTCTTATTTTCTGCATTGGTAGCTATTGGGCAAGGTATCTATATACTTGTCCTGGAAAAATTTTCTTGGACTAAGACGGTTAAGGCTTACTTGCTAGCATCAATTACCGCAGTTATTCTCTATTTACCTTGGATAGTAGTGGTGATTGCTAATTTACAAATTCTCAAGATGACGACTAACTGGACTAAAGAACCATTACCCATTGGCTCTTTAATGGTGGCGTGGGGGTCTAATGCGAGCAGACTATTTATCGATTTAGGATTAGAGAAGAATGCTTTCTCTAGCTATTTAGTTTACCTAACTATATTGGCCTTGGTTATCTATGCAGTTTATTTTCTCTGTCGTCAGACACCTCGAAGAGTTTGGCTGTTGATTGTTACGTTAATTACGGTTACTCCCATTGCTCTCATTTTGCCAGATTTAATCTCAGGAGGTCAACGCTCAGCATCTGCTCGATATTTCGTTCCTTGTTATCTAGGTATTCAACTGGCTGTTGCTTTCCTATTTGCCAGTAAGCTAAGAGAGAGCCAGTCAAAAAGAATTTGGCATAGCATTACAGCGGTAGTGCTAACTTGTGGAGTTGTATCTTGTGCAATTAGTTCTCAAGGACAAGTTTGGTGGAATAAGGTCGTTGGAGCAGATAATCCCCAAATTGCTCAAGTAATTAATCAAGCCTCTGAACCCTTGATTATTAGTAATGTTGACAGCACTAATCCCGCTAATATTATTGCTCTTTCTTATTTACTAGACCAAAGAGTGAAGTTTCAGTTGGTGATTGACCCCAATATTCCTCAAATACCAGTTAAGTTTAGCAATATATTTTTGTTCCATCCTTCAGAAGCATTACGAGTAGGCATTGCAAATCAATATAATGCCAAAATTGAACAGGTTGAAAACTTATCGCTGTTGCAGGTTAAGGTAGAAAGCAATAATTAATAAATATTAAGCTTTGAGTATTACTCTCTCCCCCAGTAGTGGACCGACACAGCTAAAATGGTGGGGAGAGAAACGGGTTTTGAAGTAATAAGTAATAAGTAATAAGTAATAAGTAATAAGTAAGATACAAGTAGAACTTATCATATCGGTTATAATGCCTATAAATCTATATCTACTCATCACTCATCACTCATTACTCATTACTCATTACTCATTACTTCGTATTCGACATTTTTAGCTGTGTCGGTCCAGGAGGACTTACGCTCAACTGTCAATTCCAATCGCTTCCATGGGAATTAGCTTTTGGGATAGCGTTTCATTGCCCAATACTCATGCTCAACAAACATTACTTGGTCAACCACTTCAAACCCATGCCGCTGATAGAAACGCACAGCTGAAGGAGTAGTAGTTTCCAAATAACAAGGCATCTTTGTGCGATCCGATTTTTCCAACACAGGCTGAAGCAACATTCCTCCAATTCCTTGCCCTTGGCATTTTGGCGAAACTCCCAGCATTCCTAAATACCAGTGTGGTTCTGGAGAAAGCTTTTCATGCATTTGAATCTGTGTGTTTAAGAGTGCCAGAAAGTCCTTGATCCGAGTCCAACGCATATAAAATGGACTGATGATTAGCCCTGATGTTACCGCCTGCCATAGCTGTAACAAGGTAATTTGAAGCGCTTCTGGAGGCAACCAAATCGCCACTCCTTTGGGATCGTTAGCGGTGGTGTAAATTTGATTGTATGGCTGCGCAAAGTTGAGAAATGCCCTACTGAGGTGCTGAAAAGCTTTTTGCTTTGCAGCAGTGTCTTCAGGCAAAAAGTAGCTTATTAGAGGATCCTGGGTGAATGCTGCGGAAAGATGTTCTGATGCGCTCGCAAAATCTGATGATTTCAGACGAACAATATCTGGTAAGGAGAGGTAATTATCCATTGTTCATTATCAATTTGTGTATGAAGCGATCGCGTCATGGTTAATAAGGTTTCCACCACCTGCGTATTGCTTCATTGGGTACAGACATTTGAAAGACTTCCGAACACCAGAGTCCATCGATGCCTAACTGAATAATCCTTGCTTGAACCGGATCAATTAGGACTTACACATATAGCATTTCTCAGTAAGCGTGAGGTACATTCGTTATTGGTTTTGGGAATAGGGAATTGGGAATTGGGAATGGGAGATGTACCTCACGGGTGCGAGAATTGCTATATAGCGCTACGCACATACATTAGGACAAAATTTTTTCTGGTGTGTTCCTCTGTGTCTGGTGTGGTGATATAAATTTCGTCAACGTCCTAACCAACATGCGTAGCGCTATATCAGTTTTCAACCACAACGGCTCCTACTGACTGGCTGTCATTTTCTGCTTCGGTGAAATGGCTCAACTCTTCTTCGATAACCTGAACAGCACCGCTAATACGCAGCAAGGTTTCTCGCAGACTCGCTTGCTTGGCTTCATACTCAGCAAGGAGTTTTTGACCTGCATCCAATTCGGCTTTGAGGGATTGGAGACGCTGTTCTAGTCTTTCTTTCATGGGTTCGCACCTGTTCGTTGACTATCTTTAATGTACTGGAGTTTAGACTAAGGGTGAAGGTTTTTTGTTTCTACATTATTCCAAGAGCGATCGCGCTATGCTTTGGTTGATGGCGCATGTCGTTACCCTACCTTGCAAAGCTTCTGCCTTCTAATCTGAAAATAGACGCACCGGACGCGGAGACAAAGAAATTTTCATCTTAACGTTGTGAGGTGAAAGTTCATGGGAGTCTGACTTGAAAGAGACGTGGGGACGCACCGGACGCGGAGAGAGAGATTTTCATGCATGGTGGTGCAAAAAAAATGTTTTCATCGGGACTGCCTTGTTTAAGTGCGCGGTCGCAATTTCCTCTCTGTTAACCAGGTATTCAACCAAACCTTATCTTCTGCTGATAATGACGGTACTGGCTCTTGAGCATAATCTATCTCTAAATCATAACTTGCTTGGTCGTAGATATTACTCAACAATAACTGTAAATCGACTAAAGGTTCCGTATCTCCAGACTTCAAGGGTAAGGGAAATAAGGGAATAGTATCTGGCAAATTAAATGAATACAAATCCGCTTGAGGACGACGGTCTCCTCGACTGACTAAAATGCGATAATGAGTTTGCAGGTTGCTCTGATAAACTGTCATGGGTTCCCCCTTGCGCAGTAAATCAATTTCTACTAAATGAGTGACACTGCCTAATACCTTATTTCGTTTAGTCTCATATTGTTCGCGTCCTTTACCTGTACGTTTATTAACTGGAGAGAGTATCTCAATAGCTGTTACTACTTCACCAGTGGCTACCTCCTGCACTTCTAGATAACCTTGCTTTCTGATTTCCGGCACAGGAACTTCCACTGTCTGGGGTTGAGTTGGGGGTTGTGCCACTGCCACATTAGTTAATGGCTGTTGAGTTGTCGCCGGTGAACCTTGAACAGCTAAATCGGGAATGCCAACTAGTAGGGATTGTTTTCCTATGGTTTCATACATGCGCACTTCAACTGCTACTCTGTATTTTGGTCGCAGTTGGGGAGACAGGAACCTAGCCATCTCGCCAATAAGTAACAAATGTACTCCAGGCCAAGTTTCTGGATGTTCTAGGTAAGGATTCATCCCTGGGAATGGGTTCGGCATCAAATTCTCTCCTCAGCATTCGATACTCATATGGCAAGTTTTATCCCTGTTCTTTAATCTATTGTATCTATGTTCTTTTTTGGAGAGCGATCGCGCAAGGGCTACTGCAAGCAGATCGCGCTATTATATCCATATTGAAAATTAAGATATCAATCAAGGATTAGCCGAAAATTCCGTACATTTGTAGGGGCGGGTTTAGGGATATCTTAACCCATTCGACGATAATTGTTAGACAAAACCCGCCCTCTCGATCACCTTGCGAATTACCAAAAATTCCCCTTGCCCTAGTGCAGCTAGGCAGAAGTCCTTGAGCACCTCAAAAGAGACAAGGGAGACAAGGAGGACAAGGGGGACAAGGAGATTTTATCTGCTCAGTTATTTCCGCCGTGCTGCACTAGTAAAAACTTACCTATCGTAGGGTGTGTTAGCGCAGCGTAACGCACCGCATCACTGGTACAATCAATTTTAAAAATCGCCTTAACCCTAAACATAGCAGGCTGCTTGAATGCCATAACTCACTTAGGTATTTTTTTGTAAATAACTTGAGATATTTTTTTTAGAAATATGAAAAAGTCAATATTTAAAATTTCTTGAAAAAAATACTTAATTGAAGGTATCCAATAGCAAAAAATATAATGAACTGGCAATAAAAGTAGTATACTATATTCGTAAATATGTTTCAGTTCAGGCCATAAACTATAGGGGAAAAAGTAAATATAGGGGAAAAAGTAAATATTATTTAATGAATTAATAAAAGATAACAAAAATAGATTGACATAAAAAACTATAAATATAGTATAGTATAGATATAGCTAATTCTTACAAAGGAAATAATAGCTGTCATTAGAAGTGTTGCAATTGGATTGAGTGCGAAGCAGATTGTAAATCTGATTGCATAGCTGTAAGCATCTATAATTCTCCATTGCAAAAAATTCCTGACTTCATTAAAACTGTTTGAAAGTTTCAAAGAAAATAACAAATTATCTTTCTTGTGGAAAAGTACTCGAAAGCCTAAACTATCTATGTAATTTATGATTGCTTTTCTCAAATCATCACTAATTTTTGGTAAATGACGACAGGCTCTCAGTGCTGTCTCATTAATCCAGGGATCACCTATAGCAATTGCTTGAGTAATCGCTGCATCGATATCTTCATCTCGTAAAACGCCTACTGCCTCAACTGCAATTTTCTGCAACAGAATATTTTGATCCTCCTGTTGGAGAATGTCCTTAATAAAAGTCGCTAAATCTCCTCGGAAGTCTTCTAAACAGTCAACTCTTGCTCTAAAAGCTTCCCTGATAAAACGCAAACAATGAATCATACGCAGAAATTGAGGGTCTCTCATATCCACATCATTGTCAATTACCTCACGAATCTCTGTCCAACAAAAGTTGGCAATTTGTTTAGCCTGCTCCTCTTCTGCTACTTCACAGTATAAGACAAGAGCATCTCGCCATCGTGAATCACTGGGAATAGCATCTTGGGGTACTCTTTCCGGTTCTTCAATCAGTCTTCTGACGACAAAATACTCGTTGAATCTTCGATGAACAAAACTGAATTGATTCTCATCCCCGGAGCCTAACCTTCCCAATCGTGCATATCTTAAAACATCAATCACCTTTTCAACCGGATAGTTGGGAAATCTGGCCTTTAGTTCTGAGATTGATGCTTCAAGTCCTGATGTTTGGCTAGTCAGCATCATATCTGAGATGTCAATTGATCACTGAACGACTTTTGCCTTAGTTAATTTATTTTTTTGAATTCTGTCCATTGATGCTTCAAGGTTATGATCAATATAACTCGCATAAAGCTCTGCTTGATTTTGAGGCAGGTTATTATCGTGATCCTGAGCATAGCTGGAAATCAATGTGGCAGTAAAAGGATTTCTGGCAATGGGAACAAATTCTTGCCTCTCCTTAAAGATACGTCTGACTAGGCTTTGATCGTAGGAGAGGGATTTCTTTAAAAGCTTAACAATCTTATTTTCCGTCAGGGGACGAATTTCCAGGGTGGTTTTAACGTCGAATTTGCTGGTTGGCTTTCTGAAAAATCTTGAAGCTAGTAATCCTCTTGATTGAGTTGCACCACAGAGGAATCTATGGGTTATATCTGAGAGTTTATCAATTAACCAAGAATTTTCCTGTTCGTCTAGTACTGCGGGAATTTCATCAAAGGAATCGAGAATAATAAAAAATCTGCCATGTAATAACATTTTATCAAAGGCAGCTCGCACAAACTCATTGGTGTAGTAATCACCTCTACCAATCAAGTTATCGACGACAAACTGTCGTAGTTCCTCGACGGTAGGAGGAGCATCTTCTGTCCAAGGTCTTTCTGGTTTCCACTCTTTGAGATTGATATATAAAGGAACTTTTCCCGTTTTCTCACTTTCCTGAAACAGTTCCAAACATAGCTTTCTCAAAGCCACACTTTTACCTGAACCTGGATCGCCTAACACCAAAAACACTCGGCTCTTTTTATCGGAACGAATGGCATTAAGCAAATCGGTGACTTTTCTTAACCTTTTATTCCCGGACTGTACCTCTACCTCCGCCTCAAGAGGAATATAAGCATCTGGATTCCATCTATTCTCCCGGTCTATTTTTCTAATATCGTCAGCAAAGTGGTTGCAAAATTCTTTGGGTCTTCCGTAGTTAGTGTGCTAAATTATTAGTTTGAATTGGCAAAGTATTAACAGCGATAGCTTTAGCCATTTATTACCAAATTTCAAGGAGTTTTGAGTTACTTAGGTGCTACAGCCTTTGTGTGGCAAGCTTTATGAGC
>JAAHHL010000287.1 GCA_010672185.1 Caldora sp. SIO3E6
TCAGGTTTAATTGAAGGAACTGTTTGGTCATCCAAGCTCAAAGTTACATAATAACCATCGGCTTTTTTAGTTACCGATACAGTTTTGATGACAAACCCATCTGGAATAGGGCGATGAACAATTACTTTGACATCACCAATTTTGGAAAGAGTGATTTTATTGCCAACAAAATGCTCTTGCTTGAATTGGGGATAAGTAAAAGTTTTATAACGACCTTTAGCTTTGAATCTAGGACGACCCAACTTTTGACCATTGACATCACCTTTAAGCCATCTAACAAAAGCTAATTCAACTTTTTTTGGTACTTCTTGTAGCACCTGTGAATGAATTTTTTTGTACCAAGGACGCTCCTTTTTAAGTTGTTTGAGACTAGCTTGTTGGCTAAAACGGGTAGGTTTTTCTTTTAATTCTGGGAGATGACAAACAAGTGGGCATCTATCAATCGAACAACGATTTTGCTCATACCAATCAAACCTTTGAGCCAATTCATAGTTGTACTGGCATCGCAACATATCAAGAGTATTATCTATTTTTTCTTGCTGTTCTTGATTGGGCTTAATTCTGTATTGATATGCAATCCGCACTTGCTGAGCACCTCTTGAATTAATTAGTGTCACTATATTAGTATACAATAATTTTGATAAATATTACGTAATTCTTATGAAAAATGATTTTGTCAGTGTCTTACCAAAAATTATGTCAAGAATTTTCGGAGTATTTATCACAAATATACTGGAAAGATGTATTTTGGAGTGGTTCTTATTTCGTAGCTAGTTGTGGCGGTGTAACGATTTCAACTCTACGGACATATATCGAAGGCCAACAAAAACCTGAATAATGTTCGCCTCCTCCACATATTTCCTCCCTCGCTACGCATTGGTCGGAAATATTGTCGTCGTCTCACTCGCATTCATCCCACACCTCCCTTCGGGTAGGATGTGGGACTTCTGCTGTTATTGTTAAATTAAATTAACCAAAACTATGAAGCGGGACAGGGTGTATCTAAAACCTTGCGTAAATCATCATCAGGAATTTTGGCTTCCTCTAACAACGGTAACCAACTTAAGGTGGGAGTAAACCACACTTCTTGACTCCCATCAGCTAATCCTTGTCCTGTCCATACCAAACCAACTAAGTTACCCTGTTGATTAAAGACTGGCCCTCCGGAAGAACCAGGGCCAACTTTGCCAGCTTCCTCCGCAGGAATAGTAGCAACAATGGACATTGCCGCATACCTATTTTCCCTCGGAATACGTTGGTCAGGGTCCAGCAGAAGTTTTGGTTGCTCATCCTTTACTGTTGCCGTCACCGTTACTGCTGGATAAACCCCAGCAACATGGCTTTGAATTGTTACAGTTTCTCCTCGTTTAATGGGAACTGTTGATAAGCAAGGTGGTGTAATGGGAGTTTCTGCCAATTCAGCGTCATCTAGTTTGACAATGGCTAATTCTAGGTCACGATCAACAAAAAGTAATTCTTCTAAAGGAATAGGGGTAATCGATAAAGACGACTCAGGTGTTGATGGTTTAAATGTTATCCACGGAGTAAGGTCATAAGGAATACAGTCATCATTTCTAGTAGGACTTACTTCGTACATTTGGTCATCAGTATTTTTTGAGTCAAAGCTGAATTCTACAGGACAAATCCAAGAATCAGCTAATGAATTGTTAACATCCCCTAACTCATAGGTAAGCAGTTGTTCTTCTGGAGGCAAATTAAAGTCTCCCCAAAGTAAAAGGGCCGCATAGGTTGCAATATGCCAATTAGTGAGAACGATGCCATGACCAAGATATACTCCTGAACCGGAACCTAAGGTTGGCAATTCAGCTGATGCATCTGGTCGTATATTTAAGATACCCGCAGAATCTACTTCGACAACTTCAACAGTATCTTTAACTGTCTCTCTAGGGAAAATGCGGACTTGGTTAACTAAGACAAACAGGCTACTAGCGGTACTGATAGCTAAGAAAAATAAAGGGCGCTTCATAGTAATGGATAATGGATAATGAATAATGAGTAATGAGTAATGAGTAATGAGTAATGAGTAATGAGTAATGAGTAATGAGTAATGAGTAATGAGTAATGAGCTTTAGAAGGATAGCGTCTCGAATTGAATGTAAGAAACAATTTTGGGAGCAGTAGGGGCGTAGCATTTGGGCGATAAATTAAGCATATAGACCAAAGTATATCTATCCAAATGCTTCGCCCAAACCCATCTCCCCCAGCTCTTTTTTTGCTTACCCATTCGGCTCTCCTGTTGCCTTACTATACTGAATACGATAAATCCGATTATTGGCTTCCTCTGTGAACAACAAACTACCGTCTGGTAGTACCAGTAAACCCACGGGACGTCCCCAGGTATTTGGCCCTGAGGGATTGATTAAAAAACCAGTAAGAAAGTCCTCGTAGTAGCCTTGAGGTTGTTGATTGTCATCAAAAGGAATAAACACAATTTTGTAGCCAGTACCTTGGTTGCGGTTCCAGGAGCCGCGAAAGGCAACAAAGGCTCCGTTGCGATATTTTGAGGGAAAGGTCGCTCCATCATAAAATTGTAATCCTAGGGCTGCTGAATGAGCTTGGAACAAAACATCCGGTGTCTGAGTTTGAGCTACCAAGTCAGGACGTTTACTTTCACCATTGCTTGTTTGACGAGGTTCGATCAGATTTGGTGTCAAGTAAGCGTAGGGCCAACCGTAGAATTCTCCTTGGCGTATGCGGGTGAAGTAGTCGGGTACAAGGTCATCCCCCATACCATCCCGTTCGTTAACTGTGGTATATAGTTCACCAGTGGTGGGGTGAAAGTCAAGTCCAACCGGGTTACGCAATCCGTAGGCAAAGGTTTGTTGGTTGGAACCATCTAAGTTCATTTCCTGGACAGAGGCACGGGGTAGGGGTTCTTCATCTACGTTGGAACGTGAGCCAATGGAGACGTAGAGTTTCTGTTGATCGGGGGAAGCCACAACATTCCTTGTCCAATGCTGATTATAGCCACCAGGGGTAAGAGCAGCAATTTTTTCCCCTTTGCCCATAAGCTTTTCTTGTCCTTTATTATAGGGAAACCGCAACACCGCACCTGTATTACCCAAAAAGAAGAAGTTGTCGGCAAAGGCCATACCGAAGGGGATATTAACTCCATTTTCCCCAGTAGCAAAGGTTTGGTTGACATCAGCAACACCATCACCATCACTATCGTGCAGAAGGCGAATGCGGTTTTTTCTTGTCTCTGTTACTAGTACTTCTCCATTGGGAGTCAGCGCCAACCATCGGGGATTTTCTAAACCATCAGCATAGACATTAACCTCGAAACCAGAAGGTACTTTCAAGATAGGGTTTTGGGGTATGGCTACGACTTTGGGTCTTTTGAAGGCGCTATTGGTAGCAAACGGTTGAGGCAAACTATCGAGAGTGATGTTAATCGGTTGAGGGTTGAGGGTTTCAGTAGTTATAAGATTTTTAGTCCCAGCCGCAGCAGTGGGTGGCGGTTGAGAAGCATCGGTAGATTGTTCTGTAATAGTTGAGGTACTCGTGGAGCCACAGGCAGCTGCCATGTTCAGCAACAGCATGAGTATCAGGATATGCAAGGGTTTCATTGGTGAGAGGTGGTAGGTGGTAGGTGATTTTACCCGTGATGCGGTGCGTTACGCTGCGCTAACACACCCTACATCCCACTTGCATTCTAAAAAAAATACCCTACATCCTACACTCTACACCCTGACTCCGAAGGAGGCCTTCATATATCATATAATGCGACAAAATATTTAAATAAATGTTGCTTTGTTTGAAATACTGCGTTACAATCAGTTACATAAGAGCAGTTACTAGGACATACTCACCATGACTCAAGAGCAAGATACAAAGTTTGGTTTGACGAAATTTGCTGAAACTTGGAACGGTCGTTTGGCAATGTTGGGCTTTGCTATTGGCTTGGCTACTGAACTTATGACTGGTCAAGGTATTCTGCATCAAGTTGGCCTAATGTAATCAGTGAGCAATACTGATTTTTCAAGGGCTACACTTAGCTAAACCAACTTACTGAGTTGAAGAAAATTTAATAATAGTCGGGATATCCGGCAATAGGCCATTGCATGCAAAAAAATCTAGACTGAAGGACTTTTTCTTTCAGTCTAGATTAGCGTTTTCAACGGTCAAGATGTGAGTTCAACGTAGAGGACGCCATCGCATCCGCAATAAAAGAAATACTACCTCCGACCTTAAGACCTTAGAGCCTTGGAAACTTCTTTCCTTCTGCCTTCTGCCCTCTGCCTTCTGCCTTTTGTTGATTCAACCATACTTCTGGAAAAGGTTACAAGAGAATCTTGACCACTCAACACTCTTAAATCGTCTTGATCCAGTTCTACAGGTGTACCACTGCGAATTAGTTCAGCAAAGTTCTCATTAGGAACCATAAAGCATAACAGATATAAGCGATCGCGACCGGTATTTCTGATTTCGTGAACTCCTGTCGGTGGCACTAAGAGGCTGTCTCCAGTACGAATCGACACTATTTTACCATCACAGCTGGCTAATCCTTCTCCCTTAAGGACAAAGAACATTTCTACTGCAAATTGATGGCGATTGGGTGGAGTCTTACCGCCAGGATCAAAAATTTCTACACAAAAGGTTAAAGAGGCATTAGCAATATTTGGATCGAAAATAATTGCTAAACGGTTAGTATCATGAGGACTAATCCGATAAGCCTGATAGTCTTTAGGTTTTTGGACAATTGGAATCATGCAGCGAGTGTTCATTGTTGTTTGTTATTTGTTGTTTGTTGTTTGTTGTTTGTTGTTTGTTCTTGGTTGTAGGTGAGGGAAATTTTGGGTTGAACTTCCGTGTCTCCGCGTCTCTGTGTCTCCGCGTCTCTGTGTCTCCGTGTCTCCGCGTCTCCGCGTCTCCGCGTCTCCGCGTCTCCGCGTCTCCGCGTCTCCGTGTCTCCGCGTCTCCGTGTCTCCGCGTCTCCGCGTCTCCATGTCTCCGCGTCTCCGCGTCTCCGCGTCTCCGCGTCTCCGCGTCTCCGCGTCTCCGCGTCTTTTCTATCTGCTGATTGCTTCGATAATTGTTTGGTAGTCTGCGGTGAAACCAAAGCATTGGTTAATGTTGTAAATTGTGGCTTGGTAGCAATATTCTGGGGAAGTTGTTGCAGCACATCCCTTGACGAGGATACAGTCATAGCCTAGGAAGTTGGCATCTTGTAAAGTCGCCATAACACATTGGTCAATATTGACCCCAGCAAAGAAGAGAGTCGTTTTACCCAAGTTGCGCAAAATACTATCTAGGGGAGTATCCCAAAAACCACTCATCCGGTACTTATCCACCCGGATATCCTCTGGTTTTTGTTCCAATTCATCCACCACTGCTGCTGCCCAACTGTCAACAGTTAGCACTGGTGCTCCCTTATAAGGTAGAGGATCTCCTAACCCTATCCCCTCACCAGTTGGATTGTAAACATGTCGTAATCCCGCACTAATATTTAATAAGTCAGGACGATTACCCCAATTCAGCCAAATTACCGGTACATCCACAGTCCGTAAAGCCGGGAGTAATGCTTGCAGAGGTTCAATGGGAGTACTAGCCGGAGTAACGTCTACACCAATATTCGCTAGCCAGCCTTGGGGATGACAAAAGTCATTTTGCATATCAACTACCACAATTGCCGCTTTGGCTAAATCCAAGCGTAGGGTTTTGGTTTCTGTGGCTAGGGTTATCGGTTGAGGAGTAAGGGGAGAGCGAGTAATATCTGCGATCGCACTATTAACTTCCCATGCATTGGGCGGTACACCCAAAGTATAAAGAGGTTGATTCATAATTATTTATCAAAAAAGGTAGAATTACTACCCAATCCTCTACCAAAACTCCTGCTAATTTGACAACCCTAATTACCGGCAGTTTTAGTTAGTTGTTATCACTATGCCTTGGCTACTATCATTTTCCTGGTCTTATACAATTTATTACAAACCTTAATTCTTAAGATTTTGTGTAAAAAAGGGTGCTGGCTCCTGGCTAAAAGCTGATAGCTGAAAGCTGAAAGCTGACAGCTTAAAGCCCTACTTACAAATCAGACTGTAATAACTGAGGATCAACAACGGAAAAGGGCATAATTCCTAACCAAGCTAGGTTTTGAGTGTAGTAAGCAGATTTATCATCCCAAACTCCCTGGTTATATTGAGGCAAGATTTTTTCCTGCAACATTTGCTCAGCAGTATCAGGACTGAGTAAGCGGAAAGCAGGGTAAAGCATGGCATATTGGGAAGTAGCATCATATTCTACTGTTGCTTGACCCTGTAGATTAATCCGAGCTGGAATAAAAGAGGAAGAGTCCCACTGTTGCTGGAGATGTTTAGTCGCAGAAGACAAGTACCGCTGTGCTTCTGGAGCATCGAACCAGGCTGCATCCCAAGCAATGCGCCACCAAACCCGGTAGGCATCAAAACTATATACACTTTTAATCGGACTATCCGCAGGCAAAGGTCTTAATTGACCTGTTTTTGTCTCCAGAGCAATCCAGTCACTAGGCAAACCAACAGTGGAAGCTTGGGTAGATTTTTCCAGTACCTCATAGCTACTTTTGACTAAACTTAACCAGTCATGGTTGGAGTCAACCTGAGCAAACAGCCGAAAAGCATAAGGAGCAAAATAGGAGGGGTTAAGATGTATCGTTGATGAGGAGGGCACAAAGGCTTCCACTGGTCCAGGTAGGAGATAGCGAGTCCCCCAATTTAATAATCCCTTAGTGTCATCCTCTTTCACCTTACCGTTGGCTCCCACCATTACCGTAGAATATTGCCAAATATCCTGAAGCTTAATTAGTGCCAAATCCAGATATTCAGAGCGATTCCAACGGCGGTAAGCCCAAATCAAAGCAGTAGCAGCATCAATATCCGCATCACTGGCAAAATTAAAATCAATGGGCTCCCACTTACCATCTCCTTTCTGTCCCCATTTCCAAGCCCAAAGATTATCGATGCGTTTGCCATCTGCATCCAACCGCTGGAGATTTTTTTCTGCCCAGTCTAAGGTGAGAACAAAAGTTCTTTCATCCCCCATCAACACCGCTCTGAGCATAGCATAGGCTTGTCCTTCAGAAATTGAGCGGTCCTGGGCTTCATAGTCGATTACTCGCCCGTCTTCTTGAATAAATTGCTCTCGGTAAACTTCCCAACTTTCTTCCAATAGCTCTTGATTGTCTATGCCTTTGGGTAAAGAAGGAGAACTGATAGCTGTGGGTATAGTGATTTCTGGTAACTCAATTTGAGGAGTTTTTGCCTCTCCAGTAAAGGAACCGAAGGAACAGCCTGTTAGTGCAAGAAGGCAGAAGGCAGAAGGCAGAAGGCAGAAGGAAAGAAAGCTTGGAAGGGAAGCTTTTTCACCTTTTTTTACTGACGGGTTATTGTCGCCGCGCTGCACTAGACTCAATACAATTGCTGCGGTAGCAATTTTTTGCAGAAATTGCTGATGGCGCAATGGTAGCGACGATAAGAACATCGGCTCTTGGGCAAAATCTCGTAGTTTTAATACCAGTGCCAAAATCAGCATTTTCATAAATCTTTGATTTAATCTAGGTAGTTCACCAATTTACCGAGGGAGAAATTTGGGTTTAAGACCCAATCCTTCTAAAGACGGAGAGTATCAACTACTATATTCATGCTTGAGTTGGTTAGATCAGAGATTTTTTTAGTATTCTCAACAAAATTTTCGTACCGTAGGGGAGCACAGACGTGCATTGGTGTCAACTTAAGGTGAAAAGCGCTTGAAGCTGGGGAGCGGAGGAGCAGAGGAGCAGAGGAGCAGAGA
>JAAHHL010000288.1 GCA_010672185.1 Caldora sp. SIO3E6
TAAAAGTCATCATCACCGAAGAATCTTATACGTCGGTTGCTAGTTTCCTGGATGGAGATTTTATTCCTGTGTACGGAAGCAATGAGGCTTCATGTGTAAAATTTAGCGGTCGTCGTGTTAAGCGTGGGTTGTACTGTTCTAAAATCGGCATCAAATTCAACGCCGACATCAACGGCAGTTACAACATCATCCGCAAAGTAGTCCCAGATGCTTTTGGCAACGGGATAGAGGGTGTAGTAGTTCATCCTGTCAAGATTACTCTGGCAAACTAATTTCCGCGTTTTTCCGCAAAATTAGGAACTATAAACCAAGAGGAGCAAATCGATGAGTCAAATAGTCAAGGTTTCAGGAAGAGGAATTCCCTTAGTAGGAGATGATATTGATACAGACCGAATTATACCTGCTCGGTTCTTACGCCATATCACTTTTGAGACTTTAGGAGAGCAGGTTTTTGTCGATGATCGTACCCAAGCTGGAGGAGAGCATCCCTTTGATCAACCCCAGTACCAAGGAGCTAATATTTTAGTAGTCAACGGCAACTTTGGCTGTGGCTCTTCACGAGAACATGCGCCACAATCCCTAAGCAGATGGGGTATCCAAGCCATAGTAGGAGAGAGTTTTGCCGAGATCTTCTTTGGTAATTGTGTCGCCATCGGTCTCCCCTGTGTGACGGCTGAACCTGATATAGTCAAACAATTGCAAGCATTATTACAGGAAAATCCTCAAGCTTCGATTAGTGTCGATTTAGAAACAATGGAAGTTCATTGTGGAGACTTCCAAACCTCTGTTTCTATGGGTGAAGGACCAAGGAAAATGCTGACTGCAGGTAATTGGGATAGTTGTGGACAACTTGTCCGCCAAGTTGAGCAAATTCGGGCGACTGCTGCTAAGTTACCTTATATGGCATGGGGGAATTCGTAATCAAACTGACCAACTCTGCTATTGCCTACAGCACGGGTGAGTGAAAAAAGGTGTGGGAAGTGTGGGGAGTGTGGGAGGTGTGGGGAGATAGAGATATAAGGGGAACCTATGATTTTTTGAAAACTTAGGCTATAAATCCTACTTCATATTTCGTTCACCCCTACAGCACTGGCAGAGATGATAATCCATACTATTAGATCAGTCGATCGCACTATAGAGGAATATGGGTGATTCGATTTTGATATTCTTGTGGCTCTCCTGCCAACGCTATAAGAAGTAGATCATTTATGATTTGTCCAATAGTAGCTTTCGGACGCAAAACAAAAATACCAGGAACTTGGCGATGCTGTGATAAATGTTCAGCTAAATGTACAGGCATTGATGTGCGATTATTAGTAACCAGAATAAATTGATTAATCTCACACCAAATAAGAATTTTCGGATCTAAAGTACCCTTTGCTGGTGTATTTATATCACTCAACTCACCAACCATTAAAACAGTTAAGTCAGGTTGATAGCGCAGTAATTGTTCTTGATAAAGAGGAGGTAAATTTTCATCAAGGAGATATTTGACACTCATACAGTGTTACCCCTTTGCGCTCTTAGTTGGCGTAACCTAAGTACATAATCAGGCGGGTTTTCATCTTGTTGCTTAGCTCCTTGTTGACAATGTTTGAGCCAATCTGCCATATATTGGGTTATAATTTCCGGGTTTTGCAAATAATAGAGAATTGTTGCATATATCTGTTCTAAAGTAAGGTGAGGATAAGTTTGAGCTATGCTCTCTGGAGACTGGTGGCGATACAGATATTCATGCAATATGGTTTCGATACCGATGCGGGAGCCTTTAATTCTAATATCATTAGGGGTTAAAAAGTTGAAATATTCTTCTATTTGCATTGCTGTCTTTTGTTACTAATGACTCTGAATTGGTCTAGACTAAGATATCAGCACACTATGTCAGTGCGTATAACCCCAGCTTAACTTAAGGAAAGCATAGTTATTACACCAGATTGGGTATGACTCCTGCCTTATTTTCCTGAATTCTGACTCCTTCATCTAAATGAACTTACCCCCATCAAGCCGACTACAGTTGACTCCAGATTTGAATATTTGCCGTATCTTAAATGGAATGTGGCAAGTGTCTGGTGGTCATGGACGCATTAATCCTCAAGCAGCAATCCAGAGTATGTTCGATTATCTGGATGCTGGCTTCACTACTTGGGATTTGGCCGACCATTATGGCCCCGCAGAAGACTTTATTGGAGAATTTCGCCGTCAATTGGTTGCTAACCGTGGACAAGAGGCTCTTGCTAACCTCCAAGCTTTCACCAAATGGGTCCCCAGACCAGGAAAAATGACTAGGCAGTTGGTGGAGAAAAACATAGACATCTCCTTGAAAAGGATGGGAGTAGAGAGCCTAGATCTGATGCAATTCCACTGGTGGGAATACCGGGATAAAAACTATCTGGATGCGCTTGAGTATATGGCACAACTGCAAGAAGAGGGTAAGATTAAGCATCTAGCTTTAACTAACTTTGATACCGAACACCTGAAAATCATCACAGAAGCAGGAATCAAAATTGTTTCCAATCAGGTGCAATTTTCCCTGATCGACCGTCGTCCTGAGGTGAATATGGTACAGTTTTGTCAAGAAAATGATATCAAGCTGTTGGCCTATGGTACTCTTTGTGGTGGCTTGTTAAGTGAAAAGTATCTGGGACAACCAGAACCGCGAGGTGGAAAGCTGGCTACTGTTAGCTTGAGGAAATACAAGAATATGATTGATGCTTGGGGTGGTTGGAATCTATTTCAACAACTCTTAACTATACTCAAGCAAATTGCTGAGGGACATGGGGTAAGTATCCCCAATGTAGCAGTTCGTTATATTCTGGAGCAACCAGCAGTAGCAGGAGCTATTGTTGGTGCAAGGTTAGGCATATCGGAGCATAGAGAGGATAATGCCAAGATATTTGATTTGATGCTAGACCAATCAGAGTATCATCAGCTTGATGCGGTGCTGAGTAATTCACGGAATTTGTATCAGCTGATTGGTGACTGTGGTGATGAGTATCGACGATAGGGGATAAGGAGTTGTTGGAATTAGGAATTGCGAATATAGCAATTATACGACTTGTGAGGTACATATTGATCCCCCTCAATCCCCCTTGGAAAGGGGGACTTTGAGTAGGGTGTGTAAACCCTTCGAGATGCTTTGCTTAGAGCACAGCATAACGCACCATATTGCGACTACAATCATTTTCAAAAATCGCCTAAATCTGCTGTTTATTTTATATTTGTAACTTGGGATACTAAATTGAGATTTGTTTACTTTGGTAGGAATGGGAAATAAATTAGTTTAACTAGGAGTTGCTTAATAAGATATTCTACTAGGTTTTAATTCACCAATGATGCGCCAGGACACGGATTTTGCTGTGGGATATACACCTTTGTTGTAGAATGACATTACCTAAATCAGAATATCCCATGCCTTTCTTGTCTCCATATCAAACAACCACGGTTAAAATAACACTCTCAGAAAAAGACTGGGATATCGTCACGTCTGCACTTACTGACCCTCCCGAACCCAATGAAGCGTTGAAAACAGCTATTATTCGTTACAGAAAGCAAAATCTCGCACAATAAACCGATAGTATAAATTAATCATTCCTTCTTACTTGTTACTTGTTACTTGTTACTTATTACTTCAAAACCCGCTTCTATCGCCACCATTTTAGGTGTGTCACGCCACTACCACGGTAATCAGTAGCGCTAAAATTGTTAAGGAATATAACGCTGTCCTTCATGCCTAAGCCAGTCCCAACCTACCCAACCCAGACAACTGCTCACCTTAACGGACACCACTCCACCAACACCATTCGCATTCGCGGTGCCAGACAACACAACCTGAAAAATATCGACCTAGAACTACCCCGCGATCGCTTGATTGTGTTTACTGGTGTCTCGGGTTCTGGTAAATCTTCCCTAGCCTTCGATACTATCTTTGCGGAAGGACAGCGCCGCTATATTGAATCTCTGAGTGCCTACGCTCGTCAATTCCTGGGACAATTAGATAAACCGGATGTGGATGCCATTGAAGGCTTAAGTCCTGCCATCTCCATTGACCAAAAATCTACTTCCCATAATCCTCGCTCCACGGTGGGTACGGTTACCGAGATTTACGACTACTTGCGATTGCTCTTTGGTAGGGCTGGTGAACCCCACTGTCCCACCTGCGATGCCTCCGGCAGACAACGCAATATTGCCCCTCAAACTATCGATCAGATGTGCGATCGCTTGATGGAACTCCCGGATAACACTAAGTTTCATCTCCTGGCACCGGTAGTTCGGGGAAAAAAAGGGACTCACAAAAAGCTGCTATCGAGTCTCGCCTCTGAAGGATTTGTGCGGGTGAGAGTTGATGGAGAGGTGAGAGAACTCTCGGATTCTATTGAGCTGGTAAAAAGTTATACCCACAACATTGAAGTCCTGGTGGACCGCCTGGTTAAAAAGCCAGGTATCGAGGAGCGTCTGACAGATTCCCTGACTACCTGCCTGCGCCGTTCCAATGGAATTGCGGTGATTGAGGTGCTTAGTGATACCTCTGCTGAATTAGCAGAAGTCCTAGCTGATAGCAATCACCTACGTACTCCAGCCAAAAATGCCGATAATTCCTCTCAACCGACTAACCCAGAAATTACCTTTTCGGAAAACTTTGCTTGCCCAGAACATGGGGCAGTAATGGAGGAATTATCCCCCCGTCTGTTTTCCTTTAATTCTCCCTATGGTGCTTGTCCTCACTGCCACGGTTTAGGTAATTTGCGCACTTTCTCCCCAGATTTGCTTATACCTGACCCCAGCCAACCCTTATATGCAGCGATCGCACCTTGGTCAGAGCGGGATAACTCTCACTATCTGTCCCTACTCTACAGTGTAGGACAAGTTTATGGCTTTGAAATCCAAACTCCTTGGAACCAACTCACCCCAGAGCAGCAGAAGATTCTCCTCTACGGCAGTCCCGAGAAAATCTTCGTTAATGCGGAGTCGGCTTATACCAAAGAACAAGGTTACCACAGACAATACAGTGGGATTATCCCCACCTTAGAACGTCAGTATCAGGAAACTAGCTCGGAAAACCACAAACAAAAGCTAGAGTTATATCTAGTCGATCAACCTTGCCCCGTCTGTAAGGGCAAACGCCTGAAGCCGGAAAGCCTCTCGGTAAAATTAGGACAATACCGGATTACGGATTTAACAGAAGTTTCCATTGGAGAATGTCTCCAGCGGATTAATCAAATGCAACTCTCTCCTCGCCAAGCCCAAATTGGGGAACTGGCTCTCAAAGAAATTAAAAGTAGGTTGCAATTTCTCCTAGATGTGGGTTTAGATTACCTTACTCTTGACCGACCAGCAATGAGCCTTTCTGGTGGAGAGGCTCAGCGGATTCGACTGGCAACCCAAATTGGAGCGGGATTGACGGGGGTTCTCTATGTCTTGGATGAACCTAGTATTGGTTTGCACCAACGGGATAATGGACGCTTGCTCAAAACCCTGATCCAATTGCGGGATTTGGGTAATACTTTGATTGTTGTAGAACATGACGAAGAGACTATTCGGAGTGCGGATCATATTGTAGATATTGGTCCCGCTGCTGGAATTCATGGTGGAGAAATTGTAGTTCAGGGGGATGTAGCCAAGTTGCTAGAGTCAACTGATTCCCTGACTAGTGCTTACCTATCGGGAAGGCGAGTAATTGAAACTCCAAAAGAAAGGAGAAAGGGTAATGGGCGTTCCTTGGTACTTCAAGATGCTCATCGTAATAACCTCAAACACCTGGATGTGGAAATTCCCCTAGGTAAACTGGTTTGTGTTACTGGTGTTTCTGGTTCCGGGAAATCAACTTTAATCAACGAATTGCTCTACCCAGCTTTGCAACACCACCTCACTCATAAAACTCCCTTCCCCAAACAACTAGGTAAACCCAAAGGATTCAGTGCGATTGATAAAGCGATCGTTATTGATCAATCTCCTATTGGGCGCACCCCTCGTTCCAACCCCGCTACTTATACTGGAGTTTTTAATGGCATTCGGGAGCTCTTTGCCCAAACTATTGAAGCTAAAGCTAGAGGTTACAAGCAGGGGCAGTTTTCTTTTAATGTCAAAGGAGGCAGGTGTGAAGCTTGTGGAGGGCAAGGGGTAAATGTGATTGAGATGAATTTCCTGCCGGATGTCTATGTGCAATGCGACGTTTGTAAAGGAGCTAGGTATAATCGGGAAACCTTGCAGGTGAAGTATAAAGGCCATTCCATTGCCGATGTCCTGAATATGACAGTGGAAGAAGGGTTAGCAACATTTGCCAATATCCCCAAAGTAGCCAACAAGCTGCAAACCTTAGTTGATGTGGGGTTAGGATACATTCACTTAGGGCAACCGGCTCCTACTCTTTCTGGTGGCGAGGCTCAGCGAGTTAAGTTAGCATCGGAACTCTCCCGTCGAGCTACCGGTAAGACTATCTATTTAATTGATGAACCGACTACTGGTTTATCTTTCTATGATGTTCATCACTTGTTAAATATTTTGCAACGTTTAGTAGATAAGGGCAATTCAGTTTTGGTAATTGAACATAATTTAGATGTAATTCGTTGTGCTGATTGGGTAATTGATTTAGGACCAGAGGGTGGTGACAAAGGAGGGGAAATCATTGCCAAGGGAACACCAGAAGAAGTCGCCAAGAATCCAAAGTCTTATACAGGACAGTATTTACAGCAGGTGTTAGGTGGTTAGAGTTTGCTGAATAAGTAATAAGTAACAAGTAACAAGTAATAAGTAACAAGCATTAGAAGGCAGGAGGCAGGAGGTTCTTACGATTGCTATATTTTTAGTAAAATCTTGTGGAACTGGCATCTTGCCAGTAAACTCATTATTTATTAGTTGCAATTGTCATTATTTTTTGCTATCATTCTGAATAATAGAAAAGCTCTGCGCATATAAGCTATTCACCTCACCCAACCGCCTTCTCTACTAAAAGCAAGGGATAATTAACTTATTATTCATTATCTATGAGCCAATGAAAGTTTGAAGACTTCCGCAAAGATTTTGATAATAAGACACTACAGATAATGGTGCGTTACGAAGAAAGCTACACTCAACCTAATTATTTCACTACTTATCACATTAGAAAGATGTAGAGTGTTAAAGTAAGCTCTACGCCACTGGTGGAAATTAGCCTATGAGTCCGACTTTGCAGCGAGTGATGAGCGAATTGAAACAGCTAACTTTGGAGGAGCAGTGGCAACTGCTGGGATATTTAATTAATCAACTTCAGGCTAATTTCCGTTTGGTCACACAGCCACAGTCAAAGGTTCAACTTTCCGTTGGTTCGGTGGATGTTGATGCACTGCTAGCAGAAACGAGTGGAAGCTGGGGAAATCTTAGTATTGAGGAAATAGATACTGAGCTTATACGACAACGGCAGCTTGATTGGGAAGAGTAGCAAGAGCAACAAGTTCACTTCATACCTATCAAGACGAAACGCGATCGCATTTGTCGCACCCATTGTATACGCCCAAATTGCTGCCATTGGCATCTTGCCAGTTCCACGGTGGAGTTGCTGTATAATTTGCGGAAAAATGTGGAATGGGAGCGAAGGGATTGACTCGATTTATCCATGATCAATTTGCCAAAGACTATCTAGAAGAACTGCTAACCCCTTACGGTGAAGTCAAAGCACCGCGACGAGTTTCAGGGGAAGTACGAGAAATCGATGTTTGGTTTGCCACAATGCCTAATACCTAACACCCCTTGCCGCCTATAATAGACAGCTAAGACTAATTCAAAAAACTTAAGGCGCAAGAGGAAATAGAG
>JAAHHL010000289.1 GCA_010672185.1 Caldora sp. SIO3E6
AAGGAATGCAGCATTTATCCGCTGTTTTGGGCATCTGCATCCCCCAAGGTTACCCGGGTTGATGCCAGGTTTTTGAGCTAAGAGATGCAATTTCTTGGGATTTTTTGGCTTGCTGCATGATTGAAAGACGAATCTGGTATGGCTTCCACACTTATTCAGCAGACCCTATATAGGGTCTTTTTTAGCCCCCAAACACCATATATGGGAGTTGACAAAATGCACCACCCTTTAACTTGTCACCATTGGGGTCTGCTGAATAAGTGGGTCAGCCATGCCAGAACTCGGTTTCAATCCTATGGCAAGCTAAACTTGTCCAAGGTTTTTGCATTGATGGGCTCAATGTTCTGCGCGTATTAAAGCATTTAGCTCAATTGGCAATTAGTCTATAATACATTCAAGGGAAGTCAGGAGTCAGGAGTCAGGAGAATAGTTCTCTTGAGCATAAGTAGGTTGGGTGTAGCGATCGCGTAACCCAACATTCTAGGTGCTATTGAATATTACCAAATTGCTTCCAGGTTGAGGATAAATCCAGGCAGAACCATTTCTCCTGCTACCTTATCAGGAGAATCAAGCACCTCAACCTCTTTACCTAGTCGATAAATTTCTACTTGCCGAGATTTGCGATTAATTAACCAACCCAAACGTGCTCCATTATCTCGGTATTCCCTCATTTTTGACTGAGTATCCTTCAAGCTATCACTTGGGGAAAGTAACTCAACAACAAAATCAGGGCAAAGGGGAGCAAATCTAATTTTTTGTTCAGGAGTTAAAGTATTCCAGCGTTCCAAGGTTACCCAAGCCGCATCGGGAGAACGATCCGAACCATTAGGTAGTTTAAATCCACCCGAAGAATCAAAAGCAATCCCGGTTCCGTCTGAGTCTGTCCAATTAAACAACTGCTGAGTTAATTTACCATTACGGTTGCTTGTCTCTCCTCCTACAGGTGGCAGAATAATTAATTCTCCGGTCGCTGTACGTTCAAATCTCAGATTGTTATTATTCTGACAGAGTTGGTAAAATTGTTCATCTGTTAGGTCAACAATCGATTGGAGATTCAGGCTTAGGGCAGTCATACAGAGGTTATTGGTTATTGGGATTTCTGAAAAGAACTATACTTTTTTACTATAGTAATCTGGCAATCAGATAGGGAGCGATCGCAAGCTAACCTAGGATTTAATGAACTTTTTTGCTCATTCCCAGTCTTCGTACTTTAAGCCACTGATTCGACTAAATTCACGGGTATTGTGGGTAACAAGGGTAAGGTCATGGTAAAGAGCAATAGCTGCAATCAACAAATCATTGGGACCAATAGGTGTTCCTGCTACATCTAATTGAGCACGAACTTGTCCGGCAATTGAAGCAGTGTTGTCATCAAACGGAAGGCTGATAAACTGGCTAAAGAAGCGGTTTAACTTGGCCAAATTGCGATCGCACCTTGCACTTTTATATGCTCCGTAATATAGTTCTGATTTCACAACCGAACAAAGCCGAATATCTTCTGGAGTGAGTGCTGCTAGTTTTTGAGCCATATTAGAACTTGAGCTCTCATTGAGTAGACGAATACAAACGTTACTATCTAGCAGATACATTATGATCTATCCTCACCAAAGGTTAGTTCCTCACGAATTTCGTAGGGAAGTTGCTCTGGACGTTCTAATGGTGTTCCCTCCCAACTACCGATAACTTCTTCAAAAAACCCAGGTTGCCAACCCCTTGACTCTAATGTTGCTGAGTTGTCATCACCAGACTTGAGGGGTTGGAAAATGACCATAACCTCTAAATCTTCATTCTTAAAGTCAACTGGAACTTGAATTTGTAATACTCCATCATCCCCAACATGAGACTTTAATTTAATACTTTCCATTTCTTTGACTCCCTGCTCGATTTATTGAATTGATAAAGTTCCAGTCAGGCAACATCTTACCAGTATAACTGCTCATCACGGTCTGATTGCGATCGCTCTGAGCCTGCTACTAGTATTGAAGAAGATTACGAGTACCTATCGTAGGGTGTGTTAGCGCAGCGTAACGCACCAAATTCTGGGTACAATCATTTTGAAAAATCGCCTAAAGAAGATTTTGCTTGTTTGTTCCATTCTTAGTTCTCTGGTTTCCGCGATCGCTAGGTAAATTACCATACTAAACAACAGACTTGAACACTTGCGATCGCTATGATGGTGAAATATCCTAAGTACCTATCGTAGGGTGTGTTAGCGCAGCGTAACGCACCAAATTCTGGGTACAATCATTTTGAAAAATCGCCTAAAGAAGATTTTGCTTGTTTGTTCCATTCTTAGTTCTCTGGTTTCCGCGATCGCTAGGTAAATTACCATACTAAACAACAGACTTGAACACTTGCGATCGCTATGATGGTGAAATATCCTAAGTCTGTTCGCTAAAGGAGGAAGCATCCATGCAAACCCAAGAACCTGTTAAACATAATAATTCCCAAGAAATGTCTTTACGAGAGCAACTGCTTCAAGAAATTGAGTGTCTACCGAATGAGCTTGTCAGCGAGGTTTTAAATTTCTTGCTCTTTGTTAAGGTGAGACTTTTAGGACAATAAGGAACGCTAACATCGGTATCAGAATCACCAGAGTAATCTCAGAAAGATTCTGACTTACCCTACCGTGCAGTTTCAGGAAAATCTCTGGCAGATTATGAAGGCAGATGGGCAGGAGATGATTTTGAATCCTGTTTGCAATTAGTTCGTGAGAGCCGTAGTAAAGTAAATTTCAAATACGAACCGTTTTAATCATTGCCTTTGCCTAGTTTAAATAAGATTAAACAACTTCCGTCAAAAACCGCTCACGAGGATGCTGAAACCCTAAAACAAGATCTTGCTGAGGAATTCCCGCCTTCAACAAATCCTTCGTTATCCCATCTTCCGTCAAATCCTCCTCTATCCAAACCTTCCCATCATACAGGCGAATATAAACTGTACTTCCACAGGTTCTCCCAGTTTGATCCCAACCAACCTGTAACCAAAAATAATGGTCACGCGCCTCATCGAAGGCAATAAAAGGCTCAACACCAGGGGATGGCTGCTCTTTGTCAAATTCGTAGTAACGAGTCAGAATCGATTTAACAATTTCACGATACTTTACGAGTTTATCCATTCAACAATAACCTCCTGTCTGCATCCATCCTATTTATTTATAGGAGAGTCTTACCTGGGAGACGGCGGCAATAAATCTGGATCTAACGATTCCCTTGCTGAGTATAACCATTTTTCTACATCAATATACAAATGATTCTCTGAAGACCAACAAAATCCAGATAAACAGTCAGACTCAAGAGAGATGGATGCTCCAGCAGTACTATTGCGCCTAGCCAAATTGAACATTTGGGATAATACTTCTTCTCCTCTGATATCGTCTGGACTCAATCTAAACAATACCACCATACAACCAACTCCAGGTTTGTCTGATAAACAAATAGAGGAAACATCACGGTAAGACACATGGGTTATATAATTCAAACTACCATCACCTTGCTTATAGTATTTTTTAAATTTCGCTGATGCCTTCTGACAAAGATGAACAAGAGAATCACCACTTGGCTCAAAATAACTATCTTTCCAGTAAATCATCTCAACTTCTCCTTCTGCACTTCTAACTTTGGTTACTGGGTAATCACCACTAGTATCGCAATAGAGATTTATGTTAGTTAAGGTTTCAGTTCGGATACCAAGTGCCTGAAGCACTGATCTAGTTACAATAGTTGCAGTATCAGAATGTTCTTCTACCGGCAGGCTTTGGAACTGGATATAAGCTCGACTATAGATGGTTCCGTCTTCACTGTAATCTCCCTGAGTAAAGCCTTGTTCAGCCAACATTTTCTGAAGTTGTGCTATATGCTCGTCTCTTAACTGGCGTTGGTTTAACTCTAGAGCTTGCTTATAGAAAATTTCTGCTTGAGCATAGTTGCCTTGTCTATAGCTAGCATCTCCCAGCTCATTTAAAGAATTTGAATTATAGGGAACAGTTAATATCTCTGCACTAATTCCATGCAAGTTCAATTTTTCAATAAGCTGCTGAGCCTCTTCTTGGTTGGTGGAAGATCTTACATGGATAAATGAATCCCCTTGGAAATTCATTACAATTGATTCTGGATATAATGTTTGCAGTTGTTCTATTTGACTGAGATTATCGACATTAACTAAGTATAGGTTAGAGTCATGATTGTCGTTTTCTTGCTTTAATGGCTCATCTTCGATTTCTTGACTGCTTAGAGATAGACCAACGATCTCCTCTTCCTTTTGGATTATATTGTTCTCAGGTGAGGCATAGCTCATAAGAACTTCGAGGGAATTTCGTGTTTGTTCTTGTAATGTATTGTTTGCTATAATCAGCTTATCTCTTTCATTGTTTAGATTATCGACTTGCTGTTCTACTCGCTGTTTTTCTGTATTGGATAATGCTAAATCACTTTCAGTATTTGTTAATTTTTTTTCTGCAATTGTAATTTGTCGTTGAATTTGTTGATTTTGTCTAGTTTTTTTTGATAGCGATTGCTGAGTATTATTCAAGGAAGAGAGTATACTTTGTTTTTCTGCAATTGCTTTTTTGGCTTCATTCTCTGCTTCTTCTCGTTGTTTGTTGAGTAAATTCAAAGTATTTTGATTGCTTAATATTTCTGAATGATAATTTAATGTTATTTGCTCGTTTTCTCTTTGCAATTCTACATTTTGATTTTCTAATTTAATTTGTTTGTGTTTAGCCCCTTTCAAGGCAGCTTGTGCCTTTTCTCTCTCAGACACTACCAATGAAAGGTCAGTTTCTGCCTTTTTAAGCTTAATGTCTGCCTTTTCACTGTCAGCTTTTGCCTTTTGACTATCTTGCTCTACCTCCTCTAGCTCCAACCTTGCCGATATTAGTTTTTGCTGTGTTCTGGATACTAATACACCTGCCCCAATTAGTGAAACACAGAATAAAGTTGCTCCCACACTCATCCACCACTTTGCTCTTGTTTGAGCAATCCTCAATGTTCGATTAGCCTCACTCAACACACGACTAGCTTCTTTTTCTTTAGCCAAAGCTGTTTGAACTTGGCGCTTATCTAATTCCTGACTAGCAGCCAAAAATTTATAATCCAAGTCGCTCAAGCTTTTACCAATAGCCCATGCTTGAGAATCTTGTAGTGCTTTTCCGTGCAAGAGACGGGATTGATCTTGAAAATTAGATTTTTCCCAGGCGTTGATTGCCTCGGAATAGGGACGCAAATTTGCTAATCTTTCATTAACCCAGTTCAGATCAAAAACAGCTTGATAAATGGGGTTATATACTTTTAACTTGCTTCGTCGCTCTACTACTAACCCCGACAGCCGTAACTTATTCTGCTCAATACTCTCATCTGCAACAATTTCTCCTTGCTGTAAAATTTGCTGGTAGAGACCTAATAAACGACCAGCAAGTTGCTCATTATTGAGCAGACGATTGATGATTGTCCTCAAATGTTCTGGGTTATCTTGAGTTTTCCAATCTTTAATGACAGATGAATGTACCAGTTTCTCTATCTGCTCAGCCTCATGTCCATCAAGAATAGGAAGCTTAACCAAGGAAACGAGATGACAAAGTTTTTGGGTTAAAAAAGGTTGCCCTCCTGTCCAATAAAGTATTTCTTTTAGCACTTCTTGAGGATTGTCAGTACGAGGGTTGAATCCTTGAGCTAAAGGCTGAGCTTCGTGAAGTTTAAACCCAGACAGTTCTATGGCTCTGCCGATATTAAAAGGTGTGCGATTTTTATCTTGAATAAAGTCAGAGGGAGTAGCAACTCCTATCAGGCAAAAACCGAGGCGGTGGTATTCAGGATAATCAACCCGCTGATTGTAACAGGAGCGGATAAAAGCAAAAAAATCATCAGTAGAAAAATCCAAACTGAGAACACTGTCGATTTCGTCAATAAAAATCACAATATTCTGTTTCAGTTCGGTTAAAACAACTTCCTTGATAAATTTGCCCAAACACAGCACAGGAGACAAGTCTTGATGTTCCTTCCACCATTTTCTCCGGTTAATTTTGCCGAACAAGTTGAGCTCACTAACCAATTCATAAAATATGCTCTGGTACCAACCCAAGGGAGTCACATTTTCACTCCCAATCGCAGTCAAATCAAGAGCCGCACAAATTACTCCTGCTTCTTGCAGCCTTTGCATAGTTCGCACCCGGAGGCTAGACTTACCCATCTGTCGTGAGTTAAGGACATAGCAAAACTCCCCAGCCTTTAATGCTTCGTAAAGCTCCTGATCCGCCTGACGCACAACATAACTGGGAGCATCAGCTGCTAAACTCCCTCCTATTTGATATTGATAGGTTGAGTTGGTTGTTGAGTTCATCGTTTTTGGCAATGGGGGATGGAGAATTTAGAATTTAGAATTTAGAATTTAGAATGGGCTCGTTAAAGTTGGCTGTAGCTCACGAATAAGATAACTGATGAAGAGCAAGTTGATACAAATTAGGCAATTTTTGAGAATGATTGTACCCGCGATGCGGTGCGTTACGCTTCGCTAACACACCCTACGATCGCTTACAAACAACTCCTATAGTAAAAAAAATTACAGGCGATCGCGGAAGTACTGGGAATACAAATTACAACGAGGTTTGGCATAGTTCCCTTCCAGAATGACTAAACCCAGACTTTGTAACTTAAACCCTTGGGTACTTTCCAATTGTATAGGGCTAGTTGCCTCTACTACCTGCTTCATCGCTGTTGCTAATTCCGGGTACTGACGTAAATTCAACAACAGTCCCCGCAAATGGCTACTGAAGATGCCTGATTCTGTAGATGCAGTTTCTAGAAGTTCTGTAAGATTAATTTGTTGATTATTTTTCAGAAAATAGATAACTCTTTGTACCCGATAAGGATGACCCCCTAGCAAACTCATCAGTTGCTTAACTTGAACAAAATCCCAAACCAATTGTTGCCGCTGAGCTAAATCCCTGACTTGCTCTGGAGTAAATTCTGGTAATTCAATCGGTACACCAACATTAAAAGGAGATTGATTAATATCCAAAGGGATATAGGTTTCTGTGGCATGAGCAACAATTAACCGCAGTTTTTGCCAAAGTTTGTGAGTCTTGGCTTTCTCATACCAAGCTCGTAACATAGCTAAAAAGTACCCAGCAAAGGGAGTAGCAAAAATCTGATCCACCTCATCCAAAGCTAAAACTAGGGGACTGTCAATTTGGCTTAAGAGATGTTCTTCAAAATAAAGAGTACAGTTATAACTACTACCGAGACCCTCTTCCCAATAATCATCTAAATCTGCTGGTAATCCTAGCTGCCGAGAGATGGCAACACAAAACCAGCGCAAAAATTCATCTAAACCTTGTGTAACTGAGCCATCCGCTAGCAACAGACTTAAAGACACTGTTCGATAATTATGTTTCCCTGCCTCAACCAGAATCCAATCAATAAGGGAAGTTTTACCCATACGCTTGGAAGCTTTAAGGCGTAGGAGAGCACCTGGCTGTAAAATGGTCTCCAAGCAACGAGATTCAATAGGGGGTCGTTTTACATAATTCGATAACTCTGTATTTGTAATATCTTGAGAGCAGTTGGTTCTTTCTGCCTCAGTATCTTCATCTTTAACAGCAGAGGAGGAGTCTAAGTCTGCTATCTCCTGCTCATCCAGCCCTAATTTAGAGCAAATTTCATAAAAATTTAAATAATCGACTGGCTTACCATTGAGAAAGTTACTTACAGTAGCCAGAGATAGCTGTAATTCTTCTGCTAGATCCCTTTGACGAGGAAACCGATTGC
>JAAHHL010000029.1 GCA_010672185.1 Caldora sp. SIO3E6
TTTGCCTCAGCATTAAGAACGCTCTGATGATTTTCTGCTAACAACTGGGTGAATGAACTTACTGCTCGCAGTGGTTCTTGCAAATCATGGGAAACGACATAGGTAAATTCCTCCAGTTCTTGATTGGATTGTACTAGCTCCTCGTTCAATGCTTGCAAGTGTAGATTTTGCTGTTGTAATTGCTTTTGTAGACGAGCGATAGTCAGTTGATTTTCAACCCGGGCTAAAACTTCTTCAAACTGAAATGGTTTAGTGATGTAGTCTACTCCACCACTAGCAAAAGCTTTTACCTTATCAGACACTTCATGCAAGGCACTTAAGAAAATTACGGGAATCTCACGAGTTTTTTCATTAGCTTTAAGATGCTCACAAACTTCATAGCCACTCATTTCTGGCATCTTAATGTCAAGCAAAATCAAATCAGGAATTTCAGCAGAAACTCCGAGTAGAGCGATTGAGCCTGAGATCGCACACTTGACTTCATATCCCTTACGAGCTAATCCATTAGATAAAAAGTGTAAATTCTCTGGTGTGTCATCAACAATTAGAATATTGTTCTTGGGTAGAATATTGTTCTTGGGTAGATTAATTTGCTCAATCTTCATTACTCCAAAACTTTTTCGGTTAAACTTATGATTACGTCATAGCGAAAGTTATTTGCCAAATCAGCGAGCGCTCTAGCTAAGTAGTCATATTCAGTAGGAATTTGTTCTATGGCTTGGGAAATTAGTTTAGCATCAAGTGTAGTCGCTGCTTTATATAGTTGACTTACCCACTCACTAGGCATAACACTTAAATGTGAAGTTTTAAGAACGAAGTCCAAAGTAGTCTGTTCATTTTTCATTCTTTTCACTTCATCATTTCTTTCATAGATATAGCATACCCCCAAATGTTGAGCTATTTTGGCAAAGATTTCCTCCTGCCGAAATGGTTTACGTACAAAATCATCACAACCAGCTGACAATACCACCGCTCGCTCCTCCTCAAAGGTACTGGCAGTAAGGGCAATAATTTTGGTTGTTGGTTGTTGGTTGTTGGTTGTTTGTTGTTTGTTGTCGGTTGTTTGAGAATTGATAATTGTCTCCGTGTTTCCGTGTCTCCGTGTCTCCGTGTCTCCCTTGTCTCTCTTGTCTCCCTTGTCTCCCTTGTCTCCCTTGTCTCCCTTGTCTCCCTTGTCTCCCTTGTCTCCCTTGTCTCCCTTGTCTCCCTTGTCTCTTTCCTCTCCGCGTCTCCGCGTCTCCGCGTCTCCCCATCTCCCCATCTCCCCATCTCCCCATCTCCCCATCTCCCTCTCTCTAGCTTTAATAAAGCTACTGGCTTCATAGCCATCCATTACAGGCATCCGCATATCCATCCAAATCAAGTGTGGTTGCCAACTCTGCCACAGATTCACTGCTTCTTGACCATTTGATGCTTCTTGCACCTGGAAACCCAGGGGAGTAAGTAACCTGAGTAATAACTGGCGATTCGTTAAACTATCATCAACTATCAGAATACGATACTTGGTTTGGTTGGGGGCTAGGGCAATAACCCGTTGTTTGCTTTGCTGACTAGCTTGGCTATCAGTCCCCTTGGTTCTCACTACCTGAATATCAAATTTAAAGATAGTTCCCTCTCCCAGCTGACTACTAACGGCAATGTCGCCTCCCATAAACCGTACAAATTGTCGGCTTATAGGTAAACCCAAGCCAGTACCGGAGAGAGATTTTCTACCAGTTTCAGTTTGGGCAAAAACTTCAAACAATTTCTCCATTTCATCAGCAGCAATGCCAGAACCAGTATCTTCTAGTTCAAAGCACAGACAATCTATTGGTGTTTCAGGGGAAGTTTGCTCCTGTATTGTCTTTGTCAAAGTTGCCTGACAATCCATCTGCTTTAACTTAGTGCACAAACGAACACTGCCGGATTCGGTAAATTTGATGGCGTTGCTGAGGAGATTAATCAACACCTGGCGCAATTTCTTCTGGTCAGTCTTGATATATTGAGGGACATCGGTTGAACACTCAAAGATGAGTTTTAACCCTTTAGACTCTGCTTGAAGTTGAAACATATCTTCTAGGGTATCAAGCAGGTAATACAGATCAAAGCTGATGGGATTGAGAGTAATTCTGCCTGCTTCAATTTTAGATAGATCTAATACATCATTGATCAACTCCAACAAATGCTCACCAGAACGAATAATGATGGCCAAATTTTTTTGCTGCTCTTGCGTGGCTGAGGGCTGGTGGAGCATCAGTTGAGTGAAACCAAGGATGGCGTTGAGGGGGGTGCGCAATTCGTGGCTCATATTGGCAAGGAATTGACTTTTAGCAGTATTAGCCACTTCTGCTGCTTCTTTGGCTTGCTTAAGTTCAGCGGTGCGTTCCTCTACTCGAATTTCTAGTTGCTCGAAAGACTCCTGCAACTGTTGTGCCATTTGGTTAAAAGATTCAGACAGAGTCTTTAGTTCATCAATGCTTTTCACCTCAACTTTTTGGTTTAATTCACCGCTGGCAATCGCTTGGGAAGCTTGACTCAAACGGAGAATCGGTTTAGTAATCCAGCCGGAGGTGAAAATTCCCAGCACCGTAGCTACTACCAATGCAGTCAAACACAGAGCAATGGTGATGCGGGTATTGGTATGGATTTGCTCCATAAAGTCAGCTTCTGGAACTACTACANCGTTGTGCTCTTCCGATATGGTTTTAGGTTTTAGGTTTTAGGTGATGTAACAGTGAAAGATACACTACCTTAGAACCTTAGAACCTTATTTCCTAGCCTGCGGCAACGGCTTTAACGAACTGCCTTCTGCCTTCTGCCTTCTGCCTTATTTCTTATTTCTTAAAAGCAACCCCACAGGCACTTCTGACCTGTGGGGTATCCCCTAAGAACCAGACTCTAAGCGTCGTTGCCATTCAGCATCAATTTGCTCTTTTGCTTTTAAATCTTGATCTAGCAAATCAGTTTCGCTGGTATAGACTAAATCTTCTTCTGTAATGATATTTTGAGCAGCAAACTGCTGAGCATAACTAATCTTATTCTGTAAGCTATCCTCTGCTTGATTAAGCAGAACAGCTTGCTCTTGTCGTTGTTGATTCCGCTGCTCAATCTTACTATTTTTCCACTGAATCCAGAAGTAACGAATTAACGGTATTACCAAGAAGCCAATGCCGTAAACTAACAATAGAGGGTAAATCACATTAACGAAGGCAACGAATCCTCCAATTTGTGCCGCTATCTCACCACCACTCAAGAGATTTCCCAAAATCAGGACACCGACAAAATTTAGAGCTCCTAACCCCATCGACAGCATAAGTTGTCCACTACTAGCTTCGCTAAAGCGCCAAAGTCGCTCTCGCAGATAAGCTTGCACTGACTTTGGCTGTGCTGCTTTGGCTGTAGTTTGTAATTGAGGGAAGTGATAGACAATTTGCCCTTCAGGACTCACTTCAGGGAGTCCATCAAATCGGGTTAGCACTGGCAGCATATAGTCTTCTGATTCCTGTTGGTACTTTTCCCCAAGCTCATCAAGATAAGGCGCAATCTGTTCTGCTGCCACAGCACCACCTGAATTGCGAATGACAGTGCCAATTTCTTGCCAACGACGTTCCTCTAAATCAGCGTTAGGATTGCCATCACCAAACAAAAATGAGAAGACTGCCTCTAAGAAATTTAGCTCACTGTGATTGGAGGCTGAAGAAGAGCTTCGTTGTCGCCGCGAACTACTCCCGTCATAGTAGGGGTCGAAAAGCCAAAAGATATCTGGTCCCCAGAAGCGGGGAAAGAAGAAAATGCCACCACCCCCTCCACGAGAACTACTACTGCCGCTGTCCGAGTCATCATTGCTGCTAGCTTGTAAGATAATCGCGATCGCAATCACAATTAAGACAATGGACAACAGTAGAATAATCCCAAAAGAAATCCGAATCAGGTAAAACAAAACACCCCAAATTTTGTCCCACCATTCCTGTAACTGTAGCCGCAGGAACTTGTTGCGGAGTACTGAACGAAAGTTTTTGGGAAACAAGTAAGCAATTTCCCCTGATTCGGCTACTTGTAAATGTCCTCCCGCATCAGAGGCAAGAGCAAGTAATCCTTGCTGTGCCAGATTAATATTCAAGCCAGCTTGGGTAGACACATCTCCCACGGTAACGCGGTAACCCAGCTGCTCGACAGCTTTCATTATTTGGGGATCGGGAGCCATAGTCAAAACCTCAAAGATTTCTTCTCTTTCTTTAAGTGTAGATCCCTGGCAAAAGGCAGAAGGCAGAAGGCAGTCTTGATGAAAAATTTTTCACCACCAGGTTATGAAAGTTGACTGTTGACTGTTGACTGTTGACTGCTGACTGTTGACTGTTGATTGCTCCCTACTTTCAAGTCAGAAGGCTCCAAGGGAAAAGATTGACAGGTAAAGGTTTGCTGCATTTGGTCTTTTCATAATCGCCTTGGCGACTGCTATAGCTGTGCCACGCCACTAATCTAATGTAATGGGGTGCCCTCCAAGTTGCAGAGATTGGCTCAGACAACAAAGAATTTTCACTAGTTGAGCACCAACCCAGCCCGAAGAAAGATTTGAGGGTTGGGCAGTGCAGATATTATGGAGGAAGCGATCGCATACCAATTCCAAGGGTGGAGTTGATTCTATCGCTAAAACTTCACAACTTTGACCAGCAGGAGTAAACTGGTTGTCCTGTTGCTCTAGATATCCACGTTGAACAACCAGAGGAGCTTGAGTATCCATCTCATTAAAAATCAAGCTTCCCTGTTCTCCCACAATAGTAAGACGCCGCTGTTTATCAGGATTGAGCCAACACAAATGAATAAAAGCTTGGAAACCACTGGCATAGGTTAGGGTAACCTGTACTAAATCGGCTAATGGTTGTTGTTTGTTGTTTGTTGTTTGTTGTTTGTTGTTGGTTATTTGTTGTTGGTTATCTGGGAATTGGGAATTGGGAATTGGGAATTGGGAATAAGATGTAGCTATACTATCTCCCTTGTCCCCCTTGTCTCCCTTGTCTCCCTTGTCTTCCCCATCTCTCCCCATCTCCCCACCTCTCGGCAGCCAAACTCTACCAGTTGCTTGCACTTGCACTGGCAACTGTTCTAACCAATTGTTAAAAATCGCAATGTCGTGAATTGCCAAATCCCACATGGCATCAACATCAGAACGTACTGGTCCTAAATGAGTACGAGCAGCGTAACCATAACGTAACTCTCCCAGGTATCCCGACTGAACCACCTCTCTACCGCGTTTAACCGCTGGGTGAAACAGATAGGTGTGGTCAACCATTAACTGTCGGTTTTGTTGTTCAGCAAGGTGGTATAGTTCTAAGCATTCAGCTACATTCAGGGTTAGAGGTTTCTCTGCCAGGACATGGTAACCTTGCCGTAAAGCATCAGCAATCAAATGGTAATGAGTAACAGCAGGAGTCGCGATCGCAACTGCCTCAATCTCAGGATGAGCACGTAAAGATTCCCAATCTGTAGCCAAAACTACTCCATTGAGAACAAAACGCTCTTGAACAGAGGCTAAGCGTTCTGAATGAGGATCAACTACCCCTACTAAATTAGCATCGGGGTGTTCCCTGAAAATACGTATGAGATGTTTTCCCCAACGACCTGCTCCTAATACTGCAATTCCAATCTTTTTCACGTAATTATCTAGTGGACTGACACAGCTAAAATAGTGGTTTAGAAACGGGTTTTGAAGTAATAAGTAATAAGTAACAAGTAATAAGTAAGATACAAGGATAACTTATCATATCGATGATAATGCCTATAAATATAGATTTTTCCCCTATCTCCCTTGTCTTCCTTGTCTCCCTTGTCTCCCTTGTCTCCCTTGTCTCCCTTGTCTCCCTTGTCTCCCTTGTCTCCCTTGTCTCCCTTGTCTCCTTCAATTTTGGTTTACATTAGCATAATTGCTTTGCTCCCTAATGTCCCAAAACGCTTGTTTAGCAGCCGCTTGTTCCGCTGCTTTTTTAGAGCGTCCTGTTCCTTCTCCTAATCGTCGGTTTTGGAGCCAAACTTCAGCAGTGAATCGATGAGCACCACCATGTAATGGATTGGTTTCCTTAATGCGATAGTTTGGAAGAATTTTGTAGTTAGCTTGAGTCCATTCTTGGAGAGCGTCTTTATAGTTTTGGCGTGCTGGATCTTGACGAATTTCTGCTGCTAATTGCTTCATGTGAGGATCTAGCCAGGGACGCACGAGTTCCAGGGTATGAGTACTCAAATATAAAGCTCCCAAAACTGCTTCCAAGGCATCTGCCAGTCGTGATGTCTCTCCCACAAGATCATGAGCCGCACTATGAGAAACCAGCAAATAGCGCTCTAGTCCATAAGTACGAGCAATTTGGGCAAGAATGCGATCGCTTACCAACACAGAGCGAATAGCGGCAAACTCACCAACCTCTGAGTTGGGATAAGTTTCCAACAATAACTCAGAAGTTACCAAACGCACTACTGCATCACCGACGAACTCCAACTGCTCGTAGTTAGCTTTTGCTGAAACACTGCGATGAGTTAATGCCAGGTCTAACAGTGACCAATCTAGGGTCACCTGTTCGGGCAATCCCAATTTTTGCAGAAACTTTTGCAGTTGTTTTTGACGGCGAGGGTCTTTAAGAGTCATCAAAGGAACATAATCATAAAGCTGGTGACAGGACTCGAACCTGCGACAGGTGGTTTACAAAACCACTACTCTACCAACTGAGTTACACCAGCAACTAGAGGTAATTATAACAAATTCTGGGGTAATACAGCTGCCCTAAAAATAAAAATAGGGGCGATTACTCAGTTTCCTCAAGCGCAATGAAGTGCCACATGGGTCTGTTCTCTGCCATAGATAGAAGTATACCAAACCAAGTACAAGTTACCGATAATTAGTTATTATGCAGCTAGCTCCACTTTACCCTATCCTATATCGAATTCTCCAACCTTGCTTTCCCAATTGCTTGTGGGCAGGAAGTCCCGACTCTCGCGCGATCGCACTGACCTTTGATGATGGTCCTCATCCCCAGTATACTCCAGAATTACTGCAAGTACTAGATTACTACCAAATCCGAGCTAGTTTTTTTTGGCTGGGTACTTGTGTTGACCAAGCACCAACTGTTGCTAGAGAAGTTTACCAACGAGGTCATTGGATTGGGTTGCATGGATATCACCATTATTCCTTTCCCTCCCTACCACCAGATATCCTCAAGCAGAGTTTACTCTCTACTCAAAAGGCGATCTCCCAGGCATGTCAACTTCATCCAGAAATGATCCGAGACGTTCGCCCCCCTAACGGACTGTTTACCCCCCACACTTTGAACTTATTGCACCGGTGGAACTATCGACCAGTTATGTGGAGTGTGGTGCCGGAAGACTGGGTAAGTCCTGGCATTTCAGTTGTGGTAAAACGAGTTTTACAGCAAGTTCAAAGTGGTTCGCTTATTGTGCTACATGATGGTCATTATGGAGGTCAAGATGTTGCCCGAACAACGGCCAAGTTAGTTTCTGAACTGTTACAGCAGGGTTATCACTTTATTACTATAGACCAATTATGGATGCAAGTCTGAAGGCAGGAGGCAGAAGGCAGAAGGCAGAAGGGGGTGAGCGAAAAAAAGGGTGGGGAGCAGAGGAGCGGAGGAGCAGAGGAGCGGAGGAGCGGAGGAGCGGAGGAAGAAGAGAGAACTGATAATTTTTGGATACAACGCTCAAGAAATCCCACCCAAAATTTCGTTCACCCGGCAGAAGGCAGAAGGCAGGAGGCAGAAGGCAGTCCCGATGAAAAATTTTTCACCACCATGCATGAAAATTCCTCTCGACCCGTCTCCGCGTCCGGTGCGTCCGGTGCGTCCCCGCGTCTCTTTCAAGTCAGAAGTGTCTTTTGTCTAAAGTCCAATTTTTACTAATGACCAATGACCAATGACCAATGACCAATGACCAAACTTCAAGAGTACCTTATCAAGAATTCATGGCTTTTTTACATTTCCTTGAACACATCTGGGAATTTGTGTGTTAGAAATTGGTTTACATCAGCAAATCTTGCAAGACGCAAGTTTTTCTCTCTAGCTGTAAAAAATGTTTCTTATGCAGAAGAAATTCGTCAATCCAGTCATTAAAGAATATTGTCAACAAAATAGAACACATGTACTAAGCAAAAAGGATGTGAGCTAATAAAATTTTTATCAGTGGATGGCTGTCATCAGTTCGCTAAATTCACTAAAATAACGGATGGTATTTCCGCCGTACTGCACGCTCAGCAATTTATTGGAGCCTAGGTGGGGTGAAAACTCTAAAAGTCTCCAAGACACTGGCAGTAGAGCTAGTTTTATTAATTTTAACTTTGAGGCCAACCTCTGTGACGAAACAACGCAAGAAGAGGGTACTGATCATGGGTGCATTAATTAAAATACCACTACTTGTAAACCAAAGCTCCTTACAAGCCCAACTAGCTATCGAAGATTCAAGTTGAGAACAGACGCCCATTTTTTGTAAATAAAGCTACAATCAAAAAGTCTCAAGAGAAACTAGTGCTAACGACATATATTGCCAAAGTCTTCAGGTAAAGACTGAGTAACAGGAAATAATTATCATAAAAATTTCATGACTCGGTTATTCCGGCTAAAGAAGACTACGCAAAATTACCTACTATAGCAATCCCAAATGATATGTGAACAAGAGATGGAGCAGCAAGCCCAAGTCAAAGCGAAATCAACTGTTTACAGCCTATTTAGGGACGCTAGATCCGAGCACTCTTGAGCCGATTCACATTTATCATCTACTGGTCTGTAATTGAAGGAGCATGAGGAGAAAGGCATGACCCAGGCAAACGATTTTTTTCTGGCAACTATCACTCCACCTCAGAGCGAGTTGGAATCCTTGATTGAGGATGAGGCAACCAGAAATGAGCTGATAGAAGCTCAACAGGAAGAGGAAGACAATAAGCCTGGGAAGGTGCGATCGACCCGTCGTCGAGCCCAAACCAAAAAGAAGCACTATACAGAAGATTCAATTCGACTCTACCTCCAAGAAATTGGAAGAATCCGCCTCTTACGGGCAGATGAGGAAATTGAACTTGCTCGCAAAATTGCTGATTTGTTGGAATTAGAGCGAGTACGAGAGCGTTTAGGTGAGCAGTTAGATCGGGAACCCTACGACAGTGA
>JAAHHL010000290.1 GCA_010672185.1 Caldora sp. SIO3E6
CAATATTGTGAAGAAGCTGGCACTGATTTTGCCCAAGCTCTCAAAAAAGCCAAAAAAGCTCGAACAAGCCGGAAAACCGTGAATGAGTCTCAGGCGGCTCGAACTGAGCAAGCCGTGGGACGCTTGATTGGTTCTCTGTGTATTGTTACTACTAAACAAGGGGAACTTAGTGGAGCAATGCTGGCTGATTGGGTTGCTCAAGCCACCTTTAACCCTCCAGGTTTAACTATCGCAGTGGCTAGGGACCGGGCAATAGAATCTCTGATGTACAATGGCGACAACTTGGTCTTGAATATCTTAAAGGAAGGCCAACATTTGGGCTTGATGAAGCATTTCCTGAAACCCTTTGGTCCTGGTGAAGATCGCTTTGCTGGGGTAGCAACAGAAGAGGCAGAAAATGGCTCTCCCATTCTCACCGATGCTCTCGCTTATTTAGAATGCACGGTAGAAAATCGTATGGAATGTGGTGACCACTGGCTAATCTATGTAGTAGTAGAAAATGGTAAGTTGCTATCCGAAGGAGTAACAGCTGTACATCATCGCAAGTCAGGAATGCACTATTAATTTAGGTGTTAGGTGTTAGGTTGGGTTTGCTGAATAAGTAACAAGTAATAAGTAATAAGTAATAAGTAATAAGTAAGAAAGAATGAAAAATTTATTATTGTTTTGAGCACTTACATTCTCCAAGGTTACCCAGGAATTTCCTTACACTTTCGTTGAGATTAACTCAAAACTTGCTACTTGTTACTCGTTACTTTTTACTTACAAAAAGGCTCCCATTTGATAAATTACTCTCAAGCCCTACCTAGGGTTTGCTGTATAAGTGTGGAAGCTATGCCAGACAAGCTTTTCAATCGTTTTTAGTCTCGCAAAGTGCAAGGAAATGGTATTTTTTAGTTCAAAAACCTTGCACTTTTATCAGAAAATTCCTCATGAACTCTTAACTTATTACTTATTACTTATTACTTCAAAACCCGCGTCAATCGACTTATTCAGCAAGCCCTACCTAACACCTTCCTAAGTGCTGCATATTAATTTTCAGGTTTTCTTCCACACGCATCATGCTACTTTCAGGAAAAGAATTCCAATTTCCTGGAAACAAGGGTTCAGAAGCAATGATGACTGAATTGGGGAAATAGGGAGCGTTTTGTAGCCAGTAGAGAGAAGGCGGAGTAGTATTGATGGCATAGCGAGAGGCAATTAACTGATGGCCATCACTGATAACGATGTTAGCTAAGACTTTGACTCCATAAGGCTTGGTTAATTTGAAGAGGGTGTTTAAGGTAGCCTGTAATGCTGCCTCCCAATCACCATCAACTGTAGCTAACTCATTCAGGAACAAGGCGAAGATATGTTCAGAATCGGTAGTACCTTCAATTTTCTGATAGACTGTATCCCTAACATGATTGCGGATAGCTTGGTATAAAGTTGCTCGGAAATCGTCGATAAAGCCATTGTGGGTGAAGAGGAAGTGGCGATCGCTAAAGGGTTGACAGTTACTCAAACCTGAAGCTTGTCCAGGACTAGCACTGCGAATATGGGCAAAAAAACATTCAGATTCTATGTAACGACTCAGGTGGGGTAAATTAATATCGCTCCAGATAGGTAGGATATTTTTGTAGATAAAGGGTTCTGTCTCTTTTTGGGAGTGATACCAACCAATTCCTACCCCATCAGCATTTACCGAGGTGGTTACAGTTTCCTTTGGTCTGTAACTTTGAATATAGAGGGAGTGTTCCGGTTCGTAGATGAGTTTATCCGGTTGGATAGGAGAACCAAGGTAAGCCAATAATCGACACATATTAGGTGTTTAGGTGTTAGGTATTAGGTTTTAGGTGTGTTGCTCGGTCAACCAAGTATTAACCCAAACCCTATATTCTGATAACAATGGTGTACTGGCTCTTGATTATAATCGTATGACTAAATCATAACTACTCTAGAAGAGCCAGAAAAGGCAAATTTTAATTACCTGCTTGCTTTGCTTCTTCTACCCAACTATCGAATAATTCTTGATTTTTTTCAACTTGATGTCTAGTTTCGGTTTGATTAAGCAGTAAGTCAAAAATGACGGGATCATCCCAAAGTCGCAAATGGATCATTCGTAGCAATCGATAACTCAATAATCTCAAATAGGCGATCGCTACCTGAAATAAGCGATAGTATGCCCCGCATTTCACCCGTTCTTCTGTATTCTGAATACATCTACCTCATGAGCCACATGATACCTGTCGTTATTTCGGAATGTGAACGACTTGAGAGTATTGAGTAACTCTCCTTGATTTTTTTTACTTACCTGGCGTACATCTGCGTACACGATAAAACTCAAGAGTTTTTCCTTAAGGGGACTTTGTAGATTAAAACATTCTGTGACATCAAGTGTCGCCTTAATTCTCTCCATCTGGTAAGAGACATGATGTTCATCTAACAGACTCTTCAGCTGTGAACTCAAAAGAGGTACATAGCCAGCCAACTGACTCTGTGTGCTTTTCATAAAGCTATTTAACTCATTGTCAGGGGTATGAAAGATAAGGAGAGTACCGCCAGGTTGTAGGAAATTTAAGGCTGATTGAATCGCTTGCCACACATCATCAAAATGATAGAGCACATGTATAAAATGCACAAGATTGTAGGTTCGATCTGGAACAAACTGTTCCAACGATTGGCACAGTACCCGTGTCTTCACTTGCTGAGAGTCAAATTCATTCATCCGACTTTCAAAGGCCTGACACTCTTCCCAGTTGGGATCGATTCCTTTGTAGGCAATAGTACTCCAGTGTTTTAGCATAATCCTTATAAAGGGCTCATCTAGGATACCACTTCCACATCCAACACTTAGTACCGAAACATCCCCTTTGCCCTCCTTCTGGGCAGGAATAAGAAGTTGTATGTTATCTTTTAGCCACTTCAATATCATGCTTTGCTGATTACTTGCAGCCTCAAAGGCTACATGACACTGTAGATAGTAGTCACCAGTGAGCAGCCTCAATCCTTCAATTCGATCAATTGTCATAATAAATATAACCCCATCGTACTGATAACCTTGGAGAGTATTGGTAAAAATTAGGTTCCCACTAATCCTTGAATTTGCAACTCAGGATAATCTTGTAGTAACTCGTGAGCACTTTCAGTTAGAATTCCTCCACTGACATCAATCGGTACATATCCCAAACTATTCTTCAGGGCTTGGTAAGCATCTAACAACAGGCGAGTTTTGGTAGAACTGCCACTCCCAAGCTCTACTAATTCGCAAACCCCTGTCATCCGAGCAATTTCACCTGCATACTGGTGTAGAATCGAGGTTTCTGTCCGAGTTGGGTAATATTCTGGTAACTCACAAATTTGTTCAAATAACTGGGAGCCACGGTCATCATAGAAATATTGTGGCGGTAGGGACTTGGGGTTCTGAGTTAAACCGCTAATGATATCTTGTCCATCTATAGTATTGGTAGGCAGGTTAACACTTTTGAGATAATTAATCTCTAGACGCTCTTCTAGGGAGCTGATATTTTCTTTTGTTGCTTGAAAAATGACCAAAATATTACTCCCTCAACATACTTGAGTGACTCCACAAAAAATATCTTATAGCTTCCTCGAAAATATATTTCTGTCATCCTTTCTCTGTAAGGAATACAGAAATGATAATCTCAGCTTATCACCCTAACTACTGGAGAGCCTTTTGATAATTCTAGTTGACTTTAGTCACCTGCTTTTTTTGCTTCTTCCACCCAGCTATCGAACAATTCTTGATTTTGCTCAACCCACTCTTCGGCATGACGACGGATATCTTCTGGCTTATTTTCACCATCTTTAATCCTTAAACTTTCAGTACTGACATCCTCAAGAGGAATATTCACTAGTTCAAACCAACGCTTGGCTATGGGGTTTGCTGCTAAAAATTGCTTATTAGCGACAATCTGATAATCTTCCAAAGCAAATCCGAGATTTTTTCCATTTACTGAAGTCTCTTTTTCTGTTACCTTTCCGTGCTCTTCGGGAAGGGAAGTAAAGGGAACTTCTAACCAGACTGCATCTTCATTTAATTTTAACTCAGAAGCTAACCAGTGAGGATTAAAGATATAGTAAAGAACTGATTCGCCTTGTTCGTAACGGCTAATAGTATCTGCAATTAAAGCAATATATTCTCCTTGATCATGTTCAACCGTATCTCTTAGTCCGTAAGCGTCAAGATGATGTTCTATGACTAACTCACAACCCCACCCTGGATTACAACCAGTTAAATTAGCTTTACCATTACCATCTGAGTCAAAAAGTTTAGCAATCTCTGGTTCCTTCAATTGTTCTAGGTTAGTGATTTTATATTTATCAGCAGTTTTTTTATCAATTTGATATCCTGAAGTTGTATTAGTAATAAGTACCCCAACTCGCTCTAACTTTTCTGAGCCACCGCTGTTTTCAAAAAATCGAGCATGTGCCCTTTTGCCATGGGTTGGGGTGTAATCGAGATCTCCATTGCCTAGAGCAATGTACATCGGAGGATAATCTATTTCTTGAGGCTCTTTTACCTTATAACCCAGTTGTTCCAGACCAAGATTAACAATCTCCGTTTGGAATTTTTCCTCAATCCAGGTACTATGGGCAGAACGAATGCTGACTCCTTTACCAGGAAGGTTGGTGTCTCCAGAGGTTACATCTGGGTTGGATTGGTCAGTTTTTTGACAGGCGATTAAACCTACAAAGAGGGTAGTAATAATTGCACCTAGATGCAGTTTTTGAGTCAGTTGATTCATTATCACTCCTTCAAAATTCAGGGTTACTTGGGTTTTCTTAAAAATGACCAACACTTACCATCCCATGGTTCCTGGTTCTCCTTTAAAAGGCCCAACAATATCACTAGTAATCCAGCCAGCATAAATATTGCCAGCTTGGGGTATAACTAATTCATCATCCACATAGCAAGCATCCATGAGACGAGGATAAAAGCTGTAGTATTCTTGAATAGAGACAAAATTAGGAGATGGTTTAAAGTAGCGCCAAGCTCCATAATTCACTTGCTTTTGACCCACCGAGACCTTGTAATGTAAACACCAGCCTTTCCACTCACAAAAGGTTTTACGGGAAGTCTCTGTCAGATATTCTAGCTTGATGTCTTCTGCTGGAATGTAATAAGAAGGAGGGTGACTAGTTTCTAAAACTCGCTTAGCTCTCTGGGTTTGAGCGAGAACAACGTCATTAAAGATTACCTTAATCTGTTTGTTGATATCTTCCCACTTTGCAGGACGTGGATAATCCCAAACTGATTCTTGACCTGGTTTTGGAGGAATAGGAATTGGTCTCATGACTCATTCTTGGCTTTCAATGTTCAAGTTATTCTGTATTTTACTCAATATTCTATTTTAATTGCCTGGAGAACGACCTGACTGAGAGTAGTTTGGATCTGAGGCTGCAACCTTTTCTGAGCTATATAAATAAGTATTGAGCTGATCTTTGACTGCAAAACTCGCATTAGGCAGATCATAAGCCATCACAATACTGACCCGATCGCCAGCTTCCGTTACTGGACGAACACTATGCAAACATCGATCACCACACATGATTAGCACTAAACCTGGTTGAGGTTTGACCACAATTCGCTTTCCCAAGGTAGAGCGAACCAAGTTAAATTGCTGTATCTGATCGAGGAAACTCTGAAATTTAGAAAATTTGGCTTTGGGTAGGATAATTCTATAGTTGGGGTAAAATTCAATTTCGCCCCCTTCAACCTCATTCAAATACAAAAGAGCTGTTACTGCGTTGCGATCATAATGCCAGCGATATGTGCCTCCTTGTTCAGTAATATTGACATTACACTCTACTTGAACATCTTTTAAGGGAAAAAATTGTTGACTCGTTAAATTATTGATGACTTGATTGACTGTTTCGTATAGTTTTTGAATTTCTGGTAGATGAGTGTTGACTGCTTTGCCATCAATGACAGAGTAGCTTAAGGGTATTGGTTTGACATTGCGATAAACTTTAGGGATAAAAAATTGTTGACGATAATCACTTATTGATTTTAATAAATTTTCGCATTCTTGTGAAGACAAAAAATTTTCCTGCAAAAAATATCCTTCAACTTTAAATTGTTCTTGTAATTCCATGAAGTATCTCTTACTTTAAATTATACTCCAAGATTCTACAACAAGCTTTAGGTATCTTTAGCAATCCGAAAACCAGCATGTTGATGAAAGTTGCGGCGAAACCAATTCCGACAAGAGGGAGAAGCGTAGGCTCCTGTACTTGCCCAAGCACCGCCCAGCATTATTTTATGCTGAGTATCAAAGAAAGGAGCAGAATAATCTTGATAAAGGGGATGCTGCTTGAATCCCGGTAGTGGTTGAAAATCATCCCTCAGCCACTCCCACACATTTCCCCGAATGTCATAGAGTCTGGAGGGAGTTTGGGCATTGTCTAAACTACCTACTGGATGAGGAGAACCAAACTTGACATGGAGATTGAAATCCTGATCTTCCTCGAAGAAGTCTCAAAATGAATACGATTGTGTTCCATACCCATCATCAGTGCCCAGAGGGGATGATTTTGAGTAATGGGGAAATTCAGCAGTGTATTCTGGATAACTTCTGCTACTTCTGCTTTGGCTTTATCTCGATATTGCCACACATCTTCCACTTGAGGCCACTGCACATCTTGCATGGCTTGCTCAAGTTCATCGGGACTTGTCGGATCTACTCCGATTTCAAACAGGATTTCATATTCAGGGTTAATGCGTTGCTCCAATAAACCAACCTGAATCAATTTATTGATGTAAAAGACAGCTGAGTGACCCAAGTAGAAAATCAGACGGTTTCTTAAAGGGTCAGGGTTAATATAGAAGGTTTCTTCCCCCACCAAACTTTTCATGAGAATTTCTTCAAGTTCCCAGGAATTCTCAAAGTAGTCAAAAAGAATTTCGTGATCGCACTTGTCCAGTCGGGGAGGTTGAATTGATTTGAGCATATTCATTGTAGTTTGTTATTGATTGTTGGATATCTAATACTAAGACTTCTGAGCCAGAATCAACCCAAACCACTGTTGAGGGTCAGTCCAGACTGCAAGGGATTTTAACCCTTTTGCCTGAAGCTCCTCTTTGATTACCTCCAAATCAAACTTGCGGGAAATTTCTGTCATCATAGTTTCCCCAGCTTCAAACTCAACTTTCAGATTAAAGGCTTCTAAGTAGATATCATGAGCTTGCAAACAACGCAAATGCATCTCAATCTGGTTAAGCTGGTCATTGTAAAATGCCCAGTGTTCAAATAGTTGAGTGTTGAAGTTCCCATTGAAGCGCTGATTCAAATGCTCCAGCATATTGAGATTGAATTGAGCTGTAACTCCCTGAGCATCATTGTAAGCAGCTTCTAATAGGTGTTTTGGTTTTTGTAAATCTACCCCCAATAAGAAATATTCCCCTATATCCAGAGCGGCTAGAATTTGTGACAAAAAGCGCTCGCACTCCTGTGGCTTCAGGTTTCCTATGGTACTCCCCAAGAAACAAATCATTCGAGATGGTAAGGAAGTAGGCTGGAGTTGGGCAAGAGCTTGTTCATAGGTTCCCACCAACCCTTGAATTTGCAACTCAGGATAATCTTGTAGTAACTCGTGAGCACTTTCAGTTAAAATTCCTCCACTGACATCAATCGGTACATATCCCAAACTATTCTTCAGGGCTTGGTAAGCATCTAACAACAGGCGAGTCTTGGTAGAACTGCCACTCCCGAGTTCCACCAGTTCGCAAACCCCCGTCATCCGAGCAATTTCACCA
>JAAHHL010000291.1 GCA_010672185.1 Caldora sp. SIO3E6
TAGCTTTACCTGATGCTGCCAATGGCGATCGCCACCATTGCAGTCGTTTTAGGAGCGGTTCTATTGGCTACTCCCATTGGGGTGCTCTCTGCCTTATTTTGCCATTACTATGCCCCGAAACCGATAGCTCGATTCTACCGGGGGTTACTAGAATTACTGGCGGGTATTCCAGGTGTCGTCTATGGATTTTGGGGTTTGGTAGTGGTGGTTCCTCTGATTAATCGCTGGCATCCTCCTGGAAGTAGCCTGCTGGCGGGTATCTTGTTGCTGACCTTACTGATTTTGCCAACAATTGCCCTGACCTTTGATGCCAACCTCACCGAAGTCAGTCAAATCTATTGGCAAAACGCAGCTGTGTTGGGTCTTTCCCGCTGGGGAACCATTTGGGGAGTGATGGTTCCTGCTGCTCAGGTGGGACTATTTACAGCGATTTTGCTGGGTATGGGGCGAGCCTTGGGGGAAACGATGATCATGTTGATGGTGTGTGGTAATATTCCCCAAATTCCCACGTCACTCTTTGACCCAATTCGCACCCTACCTGCTAATATTGCTCTAGAAATGGCTTTTGCACTGGGTCATCACCGGGCAGCACTCTTTGTCAGTGGTTTGTTTTTGATGGGGATCAGTTTGATCTCGGCATTGGTGGCAGAGGCGATCGCTGATCAAAGAGCTCTTTACGATTGAAGCACCTGCAACTCACCAGCAAATGTCTCGTTTTAAGTTTGACTCCACTCCACTGTCCCAGCCTACTCCCTTGCCATTGGCTCAGTCCCATCAGCATCGGCAACAGTTAGCTTACCGAGATCGCTTCCTTGGTTTCTGTACCTGGCTTGTGGCTTGTGGGGTCATTGTCTTGTTTGGCTGGCTGATGGTAGATATACTTTGGAAGGGATTCGGACAGTTATCTTGGGAATTTCTCACGGCTCCTCCTGAAGATGCGGGTCGCGCCGGAGGTATTGGTCCGATTTTGGTATCTACTTTGTTGCTGCTAGGGATTTGTTTAGGAGTGTCATTGCCTTTAGGAGTTGGCACAGCAATTTTACTCGCAGAGTTTACCCATCCCAATCATTGGTTTGGTCGTCTTGTGCGTCGCAGTTTAGACATGCTTGCCGGAGTTCCCTCCATTGTCTTTGGACTCTTTGGGAATGCTTTTTTTTCTGTGATTTTAGGCATGGGATTTTCTATTCTATCGGGAGGATTAACTTTGGCCTGTATGGTATTGCCAATTTTAATTCGTTCAGTGGAAGAGGGGTTATGTGCAGTTCCCAGGGAATATCGTTTCGGGGCAGCTTCTCTGGGGATTTCTCGGACGAGTACGGTAGTACAATTACTGTTACCAGCAGCAATGCCTAGCTTAGTGGCAGGATTTATTTTAGGCGTCGGGCGAGCGATCGCCGAGACCGCTGCCCTGATTTATACCAGTGGTTATGTAGATCGAATGCCAACATCTCTGTTAGACTCAGGACGCTCTTTATCATTGCACATCTTTGACCTCAGTATGAATGTTCCAGGGGGCGATCCTAACGGTTACGCCACTGTTGTAGTATTGGTAATACTGCTACTTCTCATCAACGGTACAGCTAGCTGGATTGGAAACCACTGGCTGCATCACAGTACAGACCTTTAAAAAGGATTTTGCACACCCATTATCACAGTAAAGTTTTGATGCCTTTTTCAACTCCAGAGCAAGACTTAATCCTAGAGGCTAGCCTCACGCCATCTACCATACCCTCTCCCCCGGACTGTCTTTTCACTCAGCAACTCTCCTTGTCCTACGGCAAGAAAACAACCCTAAAAGAGATCACTTTTTCAATTCCCAAAGGTGGTATTACTGCTCTGATTGGTCCCTCTGGCTGTGGCAAAACTAGCTTTCTGTATTGCTTGAATCGTTTAACAGATTTGATTCCTAACTGTCAGGTTTCTGGGAAGGTTTATCTGGAAGACTTGGATATTTTCCATCCTAACACGGACACTATTGCCCTGCGACGTCGGGTGGGTATGATTTTGCAAAAACCGAACCCCTTTCCCTTTTCAATCTGGCGCAACATTGCCTTCCCGTTGAAGGAACATGGCATCAAAGATCGTCAGCAAATTGATGCGGTGGTACAGCAGGTTCTATCGGATGTGCATCTTTGGGATGAGGTCAAAGATCGTCTCCATACCTCGGCATTGAAGTTATCTGGTGGGCAAAAGCAACGGCTCTGCATTGCCCGAACCTTAGCATTACGCCCTGAAGTTTTGTTGATGGATGAACCCTGCAGCGCACTTGACCCAATCTCCAGTGGTGCTGTTGAGGATCTTATTACTAGCTTACGAGGAAAGTACACAGTAGTGATTGTGACCCACAATTTGGCTCAGGCCAGGCGGGTTGCAGATTATGTGGGAGTGTTCTGGGTTGATGAAGACCAGGGGCGATTAATCGAGGCTGGTTCAGTTCAACAGGTCTTTGAGAATCCTCAAAACCCAGTCACCGCTGCTTATGTGAAAGGACATCGATGTTAGGTGGTAGGTGGTAGGTGGTAGGTGGTAGGGTGTGGGGTCGAATCCTGCGCCGCAATGGTAAGAAAGAAGCACTTCTTGCTCGCGGGGTGAGTGATCGCGAGCGAGACGTTTGTGCTACGCACACGCTACGCGATCGCACTACATTCTTAAATTCTAAATTCTACATTCTACATTCCCCAACCTGTTTCTCTCGCCACCAAATTAGCTGTGTCACCCCCTGAAACCACTTCCACTTCTGGAGCAACTTCAATCCACAGACTGTAAGCACCTCCGTGATGGGGTCGATACAGAATCCGACTTGGCCCCATAATCTCTAGTTGGTGGCAGCGGCAAACTGTCCCATTGTGCCAAATATCGATTACTGGCAGGCAGGAGTTGTTGGCAGTATTGGCATGAATCTTAGCTTGATTAATCCGAATAATGGTCTTCTGTGCAGGAGGACGACACCAGGTTAGAGCTGGTCCCCGACTCCCCACCGAGACTTGTGGCAATCCACTCCTGCCCAAGGGTATTCTCCACCGCCAGTGAATCTTCCTCGCTCCCGTAATTCGACCCTGACTGAGCAACTGTCGCACCCGCTGGGGGGATATTCTCAACAGATAAGCTGCTTCTGCCACTCCTACCGCTTGCCCACGGTTTCCCGGCGGGGTGCACGAAATTTGGCGTGGGTTCTCAATTCTCCTCGTCTCCCCGTCTCCCCGTCCCCCCATCCCTCCGGGAGTCTCAAACTTCCTCGGAGCCACCGGCACTGTAGGAGGGACTTCCATCCACAACCGGGCTCGGCAATTCGAGGACGGTTTGGTGGGAGAGTAAACTAAACGCGATCGCCCCTTGATTTCCAGGTAGTGGCAATATTGGGAATGCTTGCCCAGTTTGACTCCGATCGCTGGACGGGAGCCACCATCTTTACGGTTAAGGCGCAGTAGATGTTGATTGGCATGGATAAAGCCATTCTGAGTCCGCTGGCTTTGATACCAGTTGCCTTTGGGACCTCTTTGACCAGGGGCGATTTTGGGCATACCCCTACGGGTCGGAATCTGCCATCTTCTCCCCAGCTTCTGAGCCCCTTCGATTCTACCTTGACCCAAGAGGGTGCGTACCCGACCTACGGAAATTCCCAGGCGATAGGCTGCTGCTTGCACTCCAATACTTTCTCTGGGAAAAACTGTGACGCTAGAGTTTTGTTGCTGCATTTGGGAATGGGGAATGGGGAATGGGGAATTGGGAATGGGGAATGGGGAATTGGGAATTGAGTAAAATTATACCTCGAAAAAGAAGATGAGCTTGCCTTGATTTTTTTTAAGCTTTTTACCAATCATATTTAAGCTCTTCAATGCTAGGATTTTTTTTCACATCGGGTCTTGGCTTGTCATCAGTGAAATTACGTAGATTTTGGCGCAGAATTATCACTCCGTATAATAAGATCGTAAAACCTTCATTCCTTATTACTTATTACGTTATTACTTATTACTTATTACTTATTACTTTTTCTCCCAAGCCCTATTTACTTATCAGAGAAAATTCTGTATTGTATTACTACAGGTTGTCAAAGTTGTTGGTTTGGTCAAGATTAAGTTTGTTAACCTCGCTTGTAACCTGTAGTATTACTATCATTTAACTTAGGTCATGAATATTACAAGACGAGTTCTAATGAAGTTAGGACTCAGCAGCTTACCTTCTTCACTACTGCTCTTTAATTGGCCGCAAAAAGCCCTCGCGCAGGATACATCTGGGGTGCTAGTCGAAACCCAACATCCCCAAGATATACCGACCTGGACACCATTTTCCCGCCTGCTAAGGATTCTAGGGACGTTGGAGCCTGTATGCGATGATGACGAAGCAACCCGATATGAGATTGAAATTCAGCCAACAACACAGATGATCGGTCCGGATGAGGTTCCGATCTGGAGTTATAACGGTGCTACTCCTGGCCCGCTCATTCGTCAAACGCTAGATAAAACCTCCGTTGTTCGATTCATTAATAGCTTGTCAGTTTCAGATGTCGGGGAGGAAGTTCCTGTTTCCATTCATTTACATGGAATGGCCTCACTGCCTGAATACGATGGGTTTGCTGATGATCTGATCTATCCTCCTGGGTGGGATGAGGATTCTGATGGTCAGTATAAAGACTACATATATCCGAATGATCGTGCAGCTACGATTTGGTATCACGACCATGCTGTTCACCATACTCGAAGAAATGTGGCGATGGGTATGGCTGGGATGTACATTGTTCATGATCCACAGGTTGAAGATGAGCTGAACTTGCCTGGTAATCCTTATCACGATGAGCTACAATATGATGTGCCCCTGATCTTACAATCCCATCCTTATGCAATTTATGAGACAGAGGACGTCTTCCCTGAACCATTGCCTGATGATGCTACTTATACGAGTTCCGAGTATGGCTCTTTCGTCCTGGTAAATGGAGATCTTCAACCCTTCCTAGATGTATACAAGCGCAAGTACCGCTTTCGGTTATTAAATGCCACAGATCTCAAAGAACTTGTTCTGAGGATTGGTGCTCGGCGACCTAATTTCCGTGGTGCAGAAAGGTTCGATGTTATTGCCTCAGATGGTGGACTGAGACTAGAGCCATTGAGTGTTTTTGGGATCAGGATTACTCCTGGGGAACGCTACGAAATTGTAGTTGACTTCAGTCCCTATGAAGTAGGAGATGATGTATTTCTTGTTCTGGAGAATAGTGCAGGGGATTATTCTGAGCTTTTGCAATTTAACATTGTCGGTCCTCCCGCGTCCCCAGATAACTCTGATGTTCCTTGCCCCTTGAGTGCAGAGGAGCAACCTCCAGCGCTTGAGGACTATGAGCCTGATACAAACTTAGTTTTTAATCTTGCCCCAATCCCAGCTCCGTGTGAGCCTGATAGAAAGTTATTGTTTAATTTTTCCTCAGCTCCTCGTCAGTCTGATGAATGTACAGACGATATCTGGGCTATTGGGGTTTATAACGGGACAAATACCGATTATCACTATTGGAAGGAAGAATGGCCCGACAGAAGGGTTGCTAACCCGCCCCTAGGTCAGCAAGAAGACGGAGATCCTCCTCAAGTCTGGAGGATGTTCAATCCATCTCCCGGAAACCATCCAGTACATGTTCATCTTATCGACACCTTCTTGATCCAACGATACTCAATCGACATCGACGACGACCAGGAAGGATTAACCGAGATCGAGAAGGAGCCATATGAAACAGGGTGGAAGGACGTTTTCTTGCTTCCCGCTGGTCAGGCGATGGACATTGGTGGCTTTTTTGGTCCTCACGAGGGGCGATATATGATGCACTGTCATAACTTGGCCCATGAAGATAATGACATGATGGTTGAATTTCAAGTGGGTGGGCCCGATGATACGGAGCCGCCGCCGGGAGGTGGACAACAATCGCAAGGAGATATTGAGCCTCTGTGCGATGTACCTGCTGATGTGTACGATCGCGCCAGAATTAACAAATTCAACACCAGGGTGTATGGAGATAGGCAGAGGGCTTTCCAGAAATTGAAACAGCGGCTCCAAGAATGGCGGCGGCGGCGGCGCAATCGGTCTTAATTCAGTCTGATACTGGCGTGGCACAGCTAAAATGGTAGAATAAGTAGGTTGGGTGCAGCGATAGCGTAACCCAACGCCGGAGTACATTGTGTTGGGTTTCACTTCGTTCCACCCAACCTACATTTTTAGGTGTGTCGCGCCAGTAGATTATTTCCTGGGAATCAGCCAAGCGATCGCATAGCATCATTCTTCTGGTATAGTTTTATCATGGGAAAAGGTGTGCGCCTGTAAACAGAGATATCAACAACAAGCAAAAGTTCTAGATCCCCGACTTCTTCTACCGATTTGTCGAATTAATTACAGGTTCAATTGAGAAGTCGGGGATCTGCGGGCGGGTTTTGATAAAATATTCGGGTCGAGTGACCTAATAAAAGAAGGCAGAAGACCGATAACAGGGTAAATAATTGAGAATGAATAGTGTTTGTTGAAAATAAGCAAGTCAATTATCAATTTCGGTTGCATCAGTCAAAGAAGCGTAAAGAATCCCCTTACCTTCAGGTCGGGGAGTATGTCAAATCTTTATATATTGATACAAAGTTAGATGCGTTTACCCTGACTCCCTCATAAGAAATGCAACAATTTCCGCAACTACTGCTGTCACATTTAGCTTTACTGATATAGTTACTGGCGTAAATCCTCAAATAAGATATTTTGACTATGAAATGGCTTTCGTTGAAGAGGCCTGTTGCATTAATGGCAGCAAGTCTTTTCCTGGTTGTTAGTTGTCTGTTTTCTGTGACTGGCCTGCCAGCACCTAGCTATGCATATGATTATGGTCCCCCTCTTCAAGTTGGTGTTCCACTTGATTTGGCTACGGAGCCTGTAGACATAAGTATTCGAGTTCAGTCCTCAGAGGTGTTTATTGATTCTGAGTCTCACCCCACTGGGACCAGTTATCCTGCTCCGGTTCCTGAATACGACATTGTGACTGACTTCAAAACCCATAAGGTTTTTCTTGTCCCTCACTCTGTTACTGAAGCCTTAGTCACAGATGCTCAAAAAGTTCCCATTCCTCAAAATACCGCCCAGGTGCTGTTGGGAAATTATGTGGGCAATTACTATGCCTTTTTTGATGAGGGAATACAAATAATTGGAGGAATATATCCCTTAGACCTTAATAAGGTGGCGTTCGTCAGTTTTTCAGGTCAATATCTCGCCTTTGCCGATCCCACCACCCTCATCAGCAGCACAATTCCCACAGATATTCCTGGAGGTGCTCCCAATGCAACCTTGTCTGAGGCAGCTGTCTTCGCCTGGAAAGAATTCATTGCTCTAAACTGGCCCGCAGCTGAGCAAAGTACAACCCCAGGTGCATCCACACCACGGGAGCAGGCAGCAGATGCCCACTTCGGTCAATCCCTTGGGGACGGATACGCCCACCCCCTGGTTTGGGAGACCTTCCGCCACAAAGCAGAAATCTACCCAGGTAAGACTAGTGGTATCACTAACACAGGTAATTACAACACTGTACCTGACTACTATTACGACAAGCAGAACGGCGCATCGATTCCCCCTTGTGAAGGTGCCCAAGATACCAGCAAGACGGCTTGGGTAAATCTTGACGAAGGCAGTGAAATTGGTCGGGCAACTATGTACGCCGGAATTGTCGATTTACCCTCTGGTCCCGAAGGTGAGATAGATCAAGACACAGGTGCTTACCA
>JAAHHL010000292.1 GCA_010672185.1 Caldora sp. SIO3E6
TCGCCCTAACCGTTGTACTACGGTACAACCTTCTGGTACCAAGTCCCTACTCACTGGAGCCTCCTCTGGTTGGCATCCACCGAAATCGGTGCGCTTTGTGCGGCGAGTCACTTTCCGGAAAAATGACCCAGTCGCCCTAGCTTGTATTGACTACGGCTATAGTGTGATTCCCTCTCAGTCTGACAAAGATGAAAAGGGTAATTTATTAGACGACGCCTTTGATGAGCGTTGTTCGGAATGGTTAGTGGAAATCCCCGTAGCTGTATCTTGGGCTGATTTGCCAGGAACAGATGAAATTGACATTGCTTCCTTCTCAGCCTTGGCACAAATGGATTTTTGCCTACAAGTTCAAAAATACTATGTCGCTCATAATACTTCTGCCACTGTTGAGCTGCGGGAACCAGAGATTGAAGGATTAGGTACTCGAATTTACGAGGCTATTCAAGATGATCAAGGCTATATCTCAGTAGCTCTGTTGGCTCGATTCGATTCCTATCAATCTTTCCCCCGTTTACCATTCGAGCCAATATCCAAACAAAAGTATGAGCAACTGATGACAGAAGTCAGTATCCGACGCAAGACGGATAATTTTTATACTGCTTTGAGTCAATATGACTCAATTAGCTTATTAGAGCAAGCAGGTCCAGCTGGCTGTGACTCCGACAAGTGCTTGTTACCAGAGGTGACTCCCATGTCCTAATTTCAATCGATTGAATAAAATTACAAGGTAGAGACGCGCCTACCAAAGGATGCCCGAAGGGGCTGTTGGCGGGTCTCTACAGGATTTCGCCGTTTGCTGAAACTGAGATCTTGCACCATTCTCAACAAGATCCAAAACCACCGTGGAATTAATTCCACGGCTAATAGCTCAAGTCCACTCAAGTGGACTGAAATCCTTGTCTAGTCGTCTTTAGACGACTTTCGCTATTAGCCAGGGGTTTAAACCCCTGGTGGGTTATCGAGAATGGTGCAAGATCTAAGTGAAAACTTCAGTAGTGGGAGCATCTTGCTCCCTTTTATTAAATTAAAACCAAATAGTCCACTTTACAGCAAGAACCGCTGTAATAACCTAAAACCTAAAACCTAAAACCTAAAACCTAAAACCTAAAACCTAACACCTAAAACCTAACACCTAAAACCTAAAACCTAAAACCTAAAACCTAACACCTAACACCTAACACCTAAAACCTAAAACCTAAAACCTAACACCTAAAACCTAACACCTAACACCTAACACCTAACACCTAACACCTATTCCGGTTCCACCACTGAACCCATAAATAATACTGTTCTCGTTTGATTATCCCTAATCGCAACAAAGAAAGGACGATCAACAGTCATTTGGAAGGGAGACTGTGGCATAACAGCAGAAGTAACCGCAATTCCCACAGAAGTTACAGCAGCTGCCTCAGTGCCTTCTTCATTGACTTCGACAAAGGTTTTGTGCTTAACCTCATCAATTTTAACTGGTACAGAAGTCATATTAGAAAAATCCGCTTGGCTGGCATCGAAAGCGGCTTCCATACCCAAAGCTTTGAGAGCATCGTTGAGTTGAATATCGTAGTCAAATTGGAAACGAGGTAACTTAATTTCTCCATCCCGCGTCTGGAACTGGTTCATCCATTGTCGCCAATTTTCCTGAGTAAGTTGCTGTTGAAAGGCTTCAAGGTTAGTTTGTTCACTAGGTAGAAAAATGTACATACTGAGCCTACCTCCACCGTAAGGTAGACTAACCGCCTGAAAACTATCATTTTCCGCATACCGATAGTTACCAAATTGAGACATCATGGGATGTTGTTTGGTAGTACCATCAGTTAGATAAAAAGGAAGTTCAGTAGTTTGACTTTTGTCGAACTGCTCTGACCAATTGCCCTTGAAATAAATAGCATTGATTAAAAACAGCACATCATCAGGTTTAAGTTGTTCAACAATTTGCTCAATTTTACCATTGGTATTCTCTTTAACCCAACTATTGATTACCTCAGGAGCTTCCGGACTAGCAAAATCCAGTTCCGTTAACTTCCCACCGTAGAACTGCTGATTGGTTTGGAGAAATTCCCTCTTAAAGGGTACACCTTGTTTTGCCCACAAAGAGTTGGCAATGGACAGTTGAACATCAGGATCGGCTGTGGCTAAGGAAGTTTGCAAAATATTATGAGCTTGGTTGATATCTTCAATGCTCAATTGTTGTAATTCCAGAGCCTCTGCCATCCCTTGTTGAGTTTCACCACTAGCACCGTTGTAGGCCATCCCCAGTGCGATCGCTACACTAGTAGGTGAGATAAAAATATTCTGGTCTTTTTCCTGTTTAAGAATCTCGGAGAATAGCTTGAAACCAAACTTGGTATTGGCAGCAACAAATTTTTCATCTACTGGTGGGTTAGGGGGTTGAGCAACAATAGGTGAATTTTTAGGGGATTGGGGATTAGGGGAGGAATCGAGAGCATTGAGCCGATTAGTCATAAGTGCTCCTAACAAACCTGCGATCACAACACTTGCCGCCACAATAGTACCCACTCGACGGAGTATTTGCTGATTCATCTGGCTACCTCCAAGATTTATGCACTTCTTTGTTGAGGATGACCAATTTCAGCTCCAGGTGTTCCATTGGTTACAGTTTTGGTAACAGACTGGAAAGATGCCAGTTTCACACTAGACTGGCAAGATGCCAGTTCCACAACACAGTACAGTAGTCTATGCTGAAGTTTGTACAATTTGCTGTGCAAACCAAAGTGCAGCATTCCCATTTGATTCCTGCACCATCTTCTCAATTGTCTGATTTAACAAATCCACTGATAGTCCCGCCAATGCCACAGAAACACTACTCGGTTGATAGTTACCCCCTCCCTGAAGCACAAAGATAAACACCCGATTACCCCGCACATCAATCACCCAATACTCCGGAATCCCCAGTGATGCATAGAGCTGCTTCTTTTCATCTAGATCCGTTGTCAATGTTGTATCGGAAATCTCGCCTACCAGGTTAGGCACTCGCCATTTGTTCAAATTGATTCGTCGCTTTTCTCCTTTCTCCCATACCGGAAATTGCTCTCCCAAATAAAGCACTAAATCTGGGGCTCCTGCCTTGAGTGGCTCCTTTTCTAACAGGCAACGGCCTAAAGATGTAAACTGCTGCTCAGGATGCTGAGCAAACCAGAACCCCAGAATCATCGTGAACAGATCACAGAAACCTGCATGTTCAATACCTTCCCAACCCATATCCAGCAATAACAGTGCATCATTATCAAAAAATAGCCGCAGCCGAGAATTATTTGGGTTATCCCGATAGTTGCAATACTTCTCCCAGGTAGCAGGTTGCCAACGCCAGAGAGTAGCATCATCAGTTTTCTTATTGGCTTCAAGACTAAATGTGGTCATCGGCTCATCATAACTTGATATTAGAGCTTTTTATATCTGTCAGCTCATTAATTATACCAGCGATCGCTTGTGGTGTTCCGATGATAAGCGATCGCGTAACGCACCAACAGTAGCTAGAATACTAACCAGAATTAGAGATAGGGGCGTTCGCGTTCAGCCTTCTTAAAGAGTAGCATTCGGACGCTAATTTATCTCTCAAACCCTTGTTTTTCAGTCCATTTTGTGAAGCAGTTCTGGGATGGTGCGTTACGGCTTCGCCTAACACACCCTACAAAAACATCTTATATGAATTCAGTTTTAGGCGATAGTGAAAGTAAGAAGCGATCGCTTTCCTTACCATCCTCTTTCCCAGATCCTTAGGCTTTCTCGCAACGATAGATAATGCAATTTGTCAAAATTGAGTCCTTGGGTTCAGCAACATGAATCAGTTGCACATGCCTCACTAAAGGAACAGTTTTCTACAGTGCAACCTCGTCCAAGAAAGGTTTGGTCTGACAGGTAAAATGCTGAGAATACTTCTTCAAAATCAGGTGCAACCGACTTTTGTGCAAGTCCTGTTCCGAGTAACTGTTTTTGCCACTTCTTGAGCTTAGGGCGATCGCCGATAAAATCGTAACATGACCGGCGATGAATGATGTCGGCACGGTGCAAAATCGTCAGCCAAGCTATATCAACGGTACTAATTGTGGCACCTGCGAAGAATGGTGTATCGCCAAGGTGTTTTTCAATTTTGTCAAAAGCCTGCCCCAGTTTCTGGCTGCGTTCCCTCAGAATATTTTCGTTGGGACTACGTTGCGCACTACATTGAACCAGATAGTTCTTTGACGCTAGATAACTCCAGGCTCGGTTAATCGCTTTGTCTTCAAAGGAAAGCTCTGGCTGAAGTGCAGGAAAGGCTTCTTCGATATATTCTACAATCGCATCGGATTCAAACAACGCTTTTCCTTGATCCGTAATCAGCACAGGGACTTGACCATTCGGCGAAATATCCAAGAACCACTGTGGTTTATTGCTAAGACTGATAAATTCAAGCTCGTAATTGATGTTCTTTGCCTCCAGCAAAGCTGTGACACGCTGAACAAAAGGGCAGATTTTGAAACTGACGATTTTCATAGGACAGAATCCTTAAATCTTACATTGCCGACTTGTGGACAAGGCTTGATATCGCAGTCGCCAGGGCGGTTAAGACATTCTCAGAGTTAACAAGGGGCTTAAGCCCCTTGTTTCCCCTTGTCCTCATCGCCTTGGTGATTGCTATACCAAACCAAGTTAGTCTCCCCCTCACCCCCGTTATGTGGAGAATAAGGCGGATTTGATATGATTGATCGCCACAATAGGAAGTATAGTCTTTTTATTTCAACAATTCAAGAGATATTGAAATATGATAGAACAACAAGCTTTAGACATGCTCAGTGCCTTGTCTCATGAAACCCGTTTGCGGGTCGTTAGGTATCTGATCCAGTGTGGTGAACAAGGGGCATCGGCAGGGGAAGTGGGTAAGCAGGTTGATGCGATTTCCTCACGAGCCTCGTTTCACCTATCTGCACTAGAGCAGGCAGGGGTGATCTCGTCGGAACGTCAATCCCGGAAGATCATCTATCGTGCCAATCTTCGGAATATCGGTGATTTAATGTCTTTTCTTCTCAATGATTGCTGTGATAACCATCCAGACATACGGGCGTGCTGTGTCTCTGACAATAGGTGCTGTTGAACCAATGACAAATTGAAATTGTTGGTTGTATTTATTCTTCTCAATTCTCAATCATAAAGTTTAGCTTTGCCGAGTATACCGAACATAATTTATTCGGTTAACTACACCTTTTATTTAGTTAAGATATAGCAGTCGCCAGGGTGGTTAAGACATTCTCAGGTAAGGCAAGTTAACAAGGGGCTTAAGCCCCTTGTCCTAATCACCAGGGCGGTTGCTATATTAGGGCGGTTATTACGGTTTATTTATTACAAACAACCGCATTCGCACAACTTAATTTCCACCTAAGATAAGAACTGTAAGCAACAAACAAAAAGCTTAATTAATTCCCTTAAACACTACTTAAAGGCAGAAAAATATGAGACTAGTTCACTACAATCCTTGGAAAGAAATTGACCATCTACAACAACAATTCAACCGCCTCTTTGATGACTATAGAATACCAACAGATTGGACAGATTTTGGTAACCTTCCGAAAGTCCCAGCTGCTGAACTATCTGAAACTGAAGATACTATCCATCTGAAACTAGAAATCCCAGGCATAGAAGCAAAGGATTTAAAGGTGGAAGTAACCAAAGATACTGTTGCCATCAGCGGTGAGCGTAAAGAAGAATCCCAGCCTGAGGATAAAGGTGTTACCCGCTCTGAGTTTCACTACGGCAAATTCCAACGCTTGATTCCTTTACCTGCTCCGATTCAAAACACTAAGGTAACTGCTGAGTATAAAGACGGCGTTTTGCATCTCACTTTGCCCAAGACTGAGGAAGAAAAGAACAAAGTCGTCAAAGTCAATATTGAGCAAGCAGTTGCTTAATCCAAGTTTCGCTAGGTAAATAACTTAATAGATTAGCTCAGTTGCGTCAAAGCGACTGGGCTCTTTTTTAATTAATAATTAATAATGATTAAGTATTGGATGATTACAGCGCAAAGCGCTGTAACAAAGTACAGCAGACAAAAGTCCCCCTTTCCAAGGGGGATTTAGGGGGATAAACAATGTATCCCATAGCAGAGCAAACTGCTGTATGTGTAATTTTGTTATAATTTTCAACCATAAAACTCTTCATCAAGAATCTGCTCGATGGTAAATGGGCAAGTAATAGGGTATTCCTTTTTATCAGGAACACGTACTCCAAATTTAGCTAATTGGCTTTCAGCGATCGCTAAATCCCTGGCGTTGGGGTAAGCTTGTTCAATAGCAGTAGTCAGATAAGGTTTGAGGGATGGGGTATCTTCTAAATCCACTAAAACCCGCTTACGATGTTCCAGCACCGAGCTATACCAACTACTCTTCATAGTTTCTGGTGCATCGTGTTGGATATTTAACTTGAGTAAATGTGCCAATAAAACCATTAAGTTACTTTTCAATGCTCTCTTTTCTGATTTCCCCAAATCAGTTAGCTCCTCAATTAAATGTTCGATGTCAAGAGAAGAAAAATCACGATTTTCTAGTTGCTCTATTGTCTGCTCAATCCATTGCTGAAAGTCTTGATCGTATAAGATGTTGGTAGTCATCTTTATATTAGGTGTTAGGTTTTAGGTGTTAGGTTTTAGGTGTTAGGTGTTAGGTGTTAGGTGTTAGGTTTTAGGTGTTAGGTTTTAGGTAATTTTACACAAAAGTACAGTGAATTGCGATCGCGTAAACCTTCCATTCCCAATTCCCAATTCCCAATTATTCATTATCAATTATCAATTATCAATTATCAATTATCAATTATTCCACCGTAAGTTCCTGAATATTCCAAGTAACTCCTCCTAGAGCAGAATATTCTACACCCTGAAGGCGATTGCGTACTGCTGCTAGGGAAAGGGGATTCACTAGGTAAATCATGGGTAAATATTCCTGAGTCAGGCGCTGGGTTTCCGCGTATAGTTCCTTGCGCTTTGGTTGCTCCAACTCTTGAGCTGCGGCTATATAAAGCTCACTAATTTTCTGCTCCCAATCAGCTACTTGCCTACCTTGAATTGCTGGTTGACTTGGTTGGGGTTTTTGATTAAAACTGTGCAAACCCCCTTCTACTGACCAGACATTAGAGCCACTATTCGGTTCATTGCCACCACTAAACCCTAGCAAATAACACTCCCAATCTAAAGTGTTGGAAAGCTTATCCACCAGAGTGCCAAAGGCAATGGGATTAAAGTCTACCTGAATACCAATTTTACTAAGGTCTTGTTTAATCTGAGCTGCCATTGCTTGCCTGGTATTGTTTTCGGCATTGGTAATCAGTACAAAGCGAACTCGGTTACCTTCGGCATCTAGCAGTTGTTGCTGAGAGTTGTATTGGAAACCAGCACTGATGAGCAATTTCCTGGCTTTGTCGGGATTATATTCATAGACAGGTAAACCTTGCTCCGGTGTCAGATAATAAGGACTTTGAACCGAAATTGGCGAATTTTGTAATTCTCCTAATCCTCGAAAGGTATTATTAATCATAGTTTGGCGGTCAATTCCATAGGCAACTGCCTGCCGGAATTCCACCGTATTGAACCAGCGGGACTTGATGGGATCAACTAAGGGTTTGCCATTGCGGCTACCTTGGTTGAGATTAAAGGAAATAAAGGTTGTACCGTAAGCCGGACCACCATTATCAATGGTAAAATTACCTTGCTGTTCTTGTCGTTTGAGCAGGG
>JAAHHL010000293.1 GCA_010672185.1 Caldora sp. SIO3E6
TTTGTGTTCTTGAAGATGGATGAGAAAGTCTTACTGTCTTTTCTTAGTCTTAACATATTAAAATAGGCGCCCCTGAAAGTTAACAACAGTTTCTTTATTAATTGAGCCTGGTATCTTTGCTTTAGCAATATCACTTATTGGAGAAAAATCATCCTTTATTTCTTCAAAATTAGTCATACTAACTATCTACTGCATATAATTTTGTTGGATTTGCGCTGTGTTTCTAAAAATAGGTAATTTAACCTATCCCATAAACAAAAGCTTGCTTGCTTCCTAATCTTGAGTTTGGTGAAGTTATGCCTTTCTCTTCCTGTAAAAATAATAGTTTTTTTGTGAGAAAATGTAATCAGTAAAAACACTGAATTAGGCATATCCGCAAAAGAACTTGATACTCTGATGCGCATTGGGTCAGCATTGCTTTTTTGGAGATGTCTATTAACCAGAAATACTATTGAAGCTCAGTATTATCTCTAGCAATCTTAAATAGCATGTAACAATTGACTAGTTTGAAATCCATATATAGCAAGGATCTCATTTCATAAATTTGCAATGACCTAAATAGGTTTAGATTCTTTGTTGCTTATTCTTTAACTTTTGTAAGCAATAGTAAGTCTATTGATTTGACAAAAAACTGAAGCAAATGTACTGCATTTATCGAGATAAATAAAATAGATGATTACTCAAATTATAAATATTGTTAACTAATTGTTAAAAATCCCAATAATGTAGATTAAAATTGTAAATGATTCAGCTCATTCTACGACCAAAGTACATAAATTTTTACCTTATTTATTTTTGACTGTTAGTTGTTTGTAAATAAACATAAAAAACAAATAAAAAATAATACGAAAAACAAATAAAAAATAACTTTGGCGTTCGCGTTTGTGTAACATGGTATGGGGTGAACGAAATTGTGGGTGGGATTTCTTGAGCTTTGTGTCCAAAAATTATAAGTTCTCTCTTCTCCCGAACTGGGCTACGCCCCGCTGCGCTAACGTTCCGCTGCGCTAACAGCTCCCTCAGCTTCCCCACCCTTTTCCGCTCACCCCCTTCCCTACACCCCACACCCCACACCCTACCAGGTGAGTGGGTTAAATTAAAATCAGATGGTGTTTTTGATTACACTCCCCCAAACCAATTTGGATAATAATTGAGTTTTGTATACTAAAGGCAAACATATATTTGCCAACAAAGCTGATTAATGAAACCACGCATCATTGTCTGTGGCTTAGGTCTTACTGGATATAAAATTTTTTGCTTACTGAGGCAGCAGGGAGCTACCGTTGTAGGTATCAGTGACCGACCTCTCCCCCATATTGGGGATAGTATCATTGTCGGCAATTTACGGACACCTTCTACTCTTTTAGCAGCAGGGATTCAGGAAGCCCACACTTTGGTGATCTCAACCCATGATGATGCTCTGAATTTGGCAATCCTCACCCAAGCGCGGGTACTCAATCCCCAAATTCGTATTATTAATCGCTTGTTTAATCACACCCTAGGGGAGCGCTTGGATCAAACCCTTCCCCACCATGTGAGTCTGAGTGTCTCGGCTCTAGCTGCCCCTGTATTTGCCTTTGCGGCTTTGGGTAGTCAGGCGATTGGGAAATTGGAGTTGTTTAACCAAACTTGGCCGATTTATGAAGAATTAATTGATGGGGATCATCCCTGGCTGGGAAGACATGTGAGTGATTTGTGGGAGTCGCGATCGCGAATGCTAATCTACTACTTACCAGCTCACGGTCAGTTAGATTTGATTTCGGCGGTGGTTCAAGGTAAGCAGTTACAACTAGGCGATCGCTTAATCATTGGTACCCAACCGAAAATCCGTAACCATCGTCGCTCCTGGCTCCGCAAACTCCTCAAAGTGCTCACCAACTTACGCCAGTTTCAGCGGCATGGTCAATCGATGTTGATGGTGACTCTAATCCTGCTGTTGACAATTATGGCAGCAACGGTAACTTATGTCTGTGTTAATCTCAATACCTCAATTGTCGATGCCCTCTATTTTTCCGTCGGTATGATTACTGGTGCTGGGGGACAAGAAGAAGTGGCAGAACAGTCACCGGACAGCATCAAGGTATTTACCGCCATTATGATGTTGGTGGGTGCTGGGGTTATTGGGATTTGCTACGCCTTACTGAATGACTTTATTTTAGGCACTCGCTTCAATCAGTTTTGGGATGCAGCACGAGTTCCCAGTGGTCATCACTATATTGTTTGTGGACTAGGAGGCATTGGCATCCAAATTGTCCATCAACTCCATAATCTCGGCTATGAAGTGGTAGTCATTGAACGAGACCCCAACAATCGCTTTCTGGCTACTGCTCGTTCTGTAGGAGTGCCGGTGATTCTGGAAGATGCCAGTTTATCAACAAGCCTCAAAGCAGCCAATGTTCACACGGCTCAAGCCATGTTAGCAGTAACTAGTAGCGACATGACCAATGTGGAAATTACTTTGAGTGCCAAAGCCTTAGCTGCCAAATTACCGGTAGTGGTACGCAATCAAGACCCAGAATTTGCCTTAACGGCGAAACAAGTCTTTAATTTTGCAATGGTGCTGAGTCCGACAGAATTAGCGACACCTTCCTTTGCAGCAGCAGCCTTAGGGGGAAGAATTTTGGGCAATGGTATAACTGGTAATACCCTTTGGGTAGCCTTAGCAACCTTAATTACCCCAAGACATCCTTTTTGTGGACGCCAGGTGAAAGAAGCAGCAATGAGTGCTGACTTTGTACCGCTATACATCGAAACTCATGGTTGTATGATCCATGGTTGGGAGCTGCTGGACAGTTGTCTCAAGACTGGTGATGTGTTGTATTTGACTGTGCCTGCAACTGGTTTAGAACAATTGTGGCGTATAAATCCTACTCAGTTAGGTGTTAGGTGTTAGGCAATGGTGACAAGTTAAAGGGTGGTGCATTTTGTCAACTCCCATATATGGTGTTTGGGGGCTAAAAAAGACCCTATATATGGAAATACCAAGGGTTAAGGAAAATTGTATTCTTCTTCCTCCGCTCCTCCGCTCCTCTGCTCCTCCGCTCCTCCGCTCCTCTGCTCCTCCGCTCCTCTGCTCCTCCGCTCCTCTGCTCCTCTGCTCCTCCGCTCCTCCGCTCCTCTGCTCCTCTGCTCCTCCGCTCCTCTGCTCCTCCGCTCCCTTGACAACGACATCTTTACCTTAACTTGTCACCAATGGGTGTTAGGTGTTAGGGATTTCCCACTTGAGATTTTTGACAACCGAACAGGAAATTGTACGGTTTTCCTTCCTTGTCAGGCTCCCAACACTACCCTATGTCAGTAATAATTGGCTTGAATTAGACATAATTGGTTGTTCTTGGTCAAATAAATGGCTAAAATCACAATTATGGACATCAGTACTTTGGAAATAACTCCCCACATACTTAAACTCATCGCCGAAATTGATGAGTTTAAGGGTTCATGGAGAGCCTTAGGAACCCTTGCTCCTGAACGTCTTGCAGCCTTGAGAAAGGTTGCAACTATTGAAAGTATCGGTTCATCAACCCGTATTGAAGGTGCAAAACTGAGCGATCGCCAAATCGAAACCTTACTCAGTAATATAGAGCAAAAATCTTTTATAACTCGTGATGAACAGGAAGTAGCTGGTTACGCAGAAGTAATGCAGATCTTGTTTGAAAGTTGGGAAATGATGCCTCTTACTGAGAATTATATTAAACAACTTCATTCGATACTACTGCAATACAGCTATAAAGATGAAAGACATCGAGGAAACTATAAGATCGTAGAGAATCATATTGAAGCATTTGACCAACAGGGTCAAAGTCTTGGGATTTTGTTCGTTACTGCCTCTCCTTTTGAGACTCCCTGGTTAATGGAAGAGTTGGTTTGCTGGACTCGTGATGCTTTTGAAGAAAAGCTACTGCATCCCCTATTAATTATTGGTATTTTTATCGTTCAATTTCTGGTTATTCATCCGTTTCAAGATGGAAATGGTCGTCTTTCTAGAGTTTTGACAACATGGTTACTGTTAAAAAGTGGATATACCTATGTGCCTTATAGCTCTCTAGAAACTATCATCGAACAAAATAAGGATAGCTATTATTTAGCTTTAAGACGTACCCAAAAGAGTTTAAAGACGGATAAGCCTAATTGGACAACTTGGTTACAGTTTTTTCTTCATTCCCTCAAACGACAAAAAGACCATTTAGCAGTTAAGCTCAATAGAGAGAAGATAATGCAAACTTCTCTACCAGAATTATCTGTTAAGATTTTAGAACTGGCTAAAGAACATGGCAGAATTAGCACAGGAGAGATTGAGAAATATACTCAAGCAAGCCGCAGCACAATTAAAGCACGAATTAATGAATTGATAGAGATGAAAAAATTAATGCGACATGGTAAGGGGCGATCAACTTGGTATTCTCTGTGACATCCTCCTACGCTGAATCTTGCGATTACAGCGTGGGACTTATAGCTCCCCCAAGCCCCCTCAAATAGTTAAAATAGATGCATAGTTTAGGAAATTCATTGATATTGAATGGTGATAAATGCAAACTCTCACAATTCCCAACTCACAATTCCCAATTCCCAATTCCCAATTCCCAATTCCCAATTCCCAATTCCCAATTCCCAATTCCCAATTCTCAATCTCCTGCAATATGAATTACAACCTCACGATATTGACTGCGCCTCCGGTGCTCCCAAACGTAAATTCCTTGCCAGGTTCCTAATAATAATCTGCCATTGGCAATAGGAATTTGTTCTGAGGTTTTGGTAAGGGCAGTACGGATGTGAGCTGGCATATCATCAGGACCTTCGGCACTGTGAATGTAGCTTTTGCCGTCTTCTGGCACTAATTTGGCAAAAAAGTTAGCTAAATCTATAAGCACATCTGGATCAGCATTTTCTTGAATTAATAGACTAGCAGAAGTGTGGCGTAAGAAAATGCTACAAAGCCCTATTTTAATTCCGGACTCAGATACTACAGATTGTACTTTTGAGGTGATTTTGGAGAAGGATTTCCCCGTAGTTTGAATTTTGAGTTGCTGTTGGTAATGAGTCATAAATTAATTGGGAATTGGGAATTGGAAATTGGGAATTGGAAATTGGGAATTGGGAATTGAGAATTGGAAATTGAGTGCTTCTCACCAACTAGTGCAGTGGGCATGGAAATAAGTAACCAGTTTGAGATCGATAGAATCCTTACACTATAAGCATTCTTAATTCTTAATTCTTAATTCTTAATTCCTAATTTCGCCCAGCGGCACTAGCCTAGCTGTTTTAGTTCATTAGTTAGAGTTAATGATTCATCTTCCTCTTCTAACTCATCAGCCTCCTGCTCCTTCTCCAAAGGCTCTAACTCATTAGTAGCTGTATCTTCTGCCACAACAACTAATGGTTCCTCTGCTAACTCATCAGACTCTTGCTCGGTCTCCCAGAGTTCTAACTCATCAGTAGCAGCATCTCCTGTCGTCGCAACGATTGTTTCCTCTTCTGACTCATCAGCCTCCTGCTCAGTTTCTAAAGGCTCTAACTCGTCAGTAGCATCTTCTGTCGCCGCAACGATTGTTTCCTCTTCTAACTCATCAGTCTCCTGCTCGTTTTCCAAGGGTTCTAACTCATTAGTAGCATCTTCTGTTGCCGCAACGATTGTTTGCTCTTCTGACTCATCAGCCTCCTGCTCGTTTTCCAAGAGCTCTAACTCATCAGTAGCATCTTCTGTTGCCGCAACGATTGTTTGTTCTTCTGACTCATCAGCCTCCTGCTCAGTTTCCAAGAGCTCTAACTCGTCAGTAGCAGTATCCTCAACGACATCCGATGCTTCTTCCTCTTGGCTCTCTACCTCCTGAGTTATCTCTGATTGCTCGAGTTGCTCTTCTTGAGCATCACTCCAAGGAGAATCATAGTGATGCCAAGGTAGGATAGGGTTGTTGGGTAGATTGTCCGTCAACACAGTGATGTTATCCGGATCTGGTTCCGGTAACTTCAGACCCTCTTCGGAGGAATTAGTTTGAACTTGTTTAGAACTCATAGAAAATCCTCGTTGGAAACCCTGCTGCTTAAGCCCAGGGAGTAAACGGGTAGGTGATTGACACTCCCCACTTAGCCAAAACTAAAACTACTCAAGTCAATCACAGGGAGAAAATAAGCCACCAGTATATGCAAAGTAATCATCAAGGCAACACTCCAAGTGACGTAGGCGGCGTACTTCAATGATGCAGATACATCATCCAGTCGCTGCTTATTTGCATTGTAGGTTTCTACTAGATTAACAAGCATTCGCAGTTGATACTCTTGTTTTGACAGCACAAGGTAGCGCTCCAGAAATTTTTTATCCCCTAAATTGGGAGAGACTACCAACCGACGGGGCAAAAAAGCGTTAAGCAGTAGAGTGAAATTTAGCAGAAATCCCAAGAGTTCGGCAAGGCTGAAGGGACTGGGGAAAAATAATAACCGTGAGATGGTTAAGCTGGTGAACAAAGCACCGTTGGTAACAAATAATATATTAAGTTTTGTTGTTAAGCTTTGACTTTGCTCCCTTTGTTGAGCTATGACCATACGAACATCTTGGGCTGCTAAATCTAGGGTTAAGGGAGATGGACCCTCAGAAGATTTAGGTTTCTCGGAGGTTTTAAGTTTCTCAGTGGTTTTGGTTTTCTCAGAGGTTTTAAGTTTCTCAGTGGTTTTGGTTTTCCCAGAAATTTTAGCTTTTTCTGAAGTTGGACTTGTCTCCGTTGTTGGGTTTTTTTTAGGAGTTGGGGTTACCTCAGAGGTTTTAGCTTTCTCAGGGGTTGGGCTTGTCTCCGGTGTTTGGGTTTTTTCTGAGGTTGGAGTTGCTTCTGATATCCCTGATATATTTGGCGTCTTTTCTAGAAGATCATTTACAGCGGCAGTCATTGCTGGGGGATGAGTGACATTTTCCGTTTTGCTGGCATATCCTTAACTACCAGTTTAATCTTGATAATTCCGGATTTCTAACTAAATTAGGTGTTAGGTGTTAGGTGGTAGGTTTTAGGTTTGAAAATAATTTACGATGGATTTAGCGATCGCTTGAGTTCCATCCTTATCCAATTTTAGAGATTGCCTAGGAGGTTGAGGCTCCTGGTGTAAAAATTCCCAGTCACTGTGGAAAAACTCTGCTGGTGTCAGAATTTGATGGTAGGAGTAATCTTGTATACCCTCGAGTAAAATTTGGGCTTCTGCAAAGCCACTACGGGTGAGGGAAACAAGGGGGATATCTTGCCTTAAAGTTTCAGCAAAGGTGCTGTATCCTGGCTTGGAAACCACTCGCCCACATAAAGGCATAAAATCTACTGGGCGGTACTCATTACCAGCAACTTTTAGTAAATTGGGCAAGTCAGGAGCCTGACGGTCTAAGGTGATAAACTGCCAGTCAGGGAAGTTAGATAGCACCTGGTAGGGTATTTGATCGATATGGAGTCCTCCAAAGGTGAGTAGGATGGTTTTCTCAACAGGTGAGTTTAAACCCAGCTTGTCCCGCAATTGCTCTTTGCTGTAACGGGGTGTGCCCCCAGTTAAACCCACATCTGTGATTTGGGGAAAGGCACTCATGGGTTCGTGTAAGGGCAAGCGAAATAAGCGATCGCACCTAGTGTAACTCTCACTTATCCAATCTGCTATATCTCCAAATTCTCCTCCCCAATCTCGATAGATAAAGA
>JAAHHL010000294.1 GCA_010672185.1 Caldora sp. SIO3E6
GAGGGTGAGCGAAAAAAAGGGTGGGGAGCGGAGGAGCGGAGGAGCGGAGGAGCAGAGGAGCAGAGGAGCGGAGGAGCAGAGGAGCGGAGGAGCAGAGGAGCAGAGGAGCAGAGGAGCAGAGGAGCAGAGGAGCAGAGGAGCGGAGGAGCAGAGGAGCAGAGGAGCGGAGGAGCGGAGGAGCGGAGGAAGAAGAGAGAACTGATAATTTTTGGATACAACGCTCAAGAAATTCCACCCAAAATTTCGTTCACCCGAGGCAGGAGGCAGGAGGCAGGAGGCAGGAGGGGAAGAAGGGAAGAGGAAAAGAGGTTTTTGCTTTTCTTTTCTACCATTAATTAACTACGCTGACAAATTAATAACGACAGTAAATTGAGAATCATTTACCAACTATATGAAGATTTCAAAAAGTTTTTGATTTGTCTATCTACTTAAGCAGAAAAACTATTTATAATTAGGTACAATAACAAATCCTTAAGGTTGGGTTATACAATGCCACTCCAGTACTACTTGGTTAAGAAAAGTTGCTTGAAACATCAGGGGAGCTGAGAGAAGGTAATTAGAGCTTATCCAAGCAGTATCGAGCCAGCAGGTGTTTTGTCATAACACCAATAACTTGCTGTACATTCAAATTTGATTGGGGTGTTAAGCAATTACCAGTGCAGCAATCTTTCATAATATCAAATTAGCTATTCTTTTCCCCCTTGAAGTCGGTGATTTTTGCTTTCCCAACTCTGATATAAGAGCAGGGAATGTCAAATGAACACAGTATAAAAAATTTTTTCATGACTAGCTATATAATGTACCAAACTCTTGAGTCACTACAGCAAGAAGTTGAAGAACTCCAAGCTGAAAAAACAGAACTCATCAAGCAACATGATGCTGAATTAGCACAAATTGCTGTCCAGCAATCAACTATCAAGCAAGCACAAACAGAACTAGCTGAGCATGAGCAAACGGAGCGAGAACTACAAAAAGCGAACCAAGCTCTCTGCCGAAGCTTTGCAACTAATCGTGCTCTGCTTAACGCAATACCTGATTTGATTCTGCGGCTTAGTCGAGAGGGGAAGTTAGTAAACTATAAAGCAGCAAAAGACTGCCAGATGCCGTTTAATCCCTGTCAATTCTTAGAGAAAAACTTGTATGACATATTTCCCTGGGAAGTGGCAGAACCAGCAATGGCTTGTGTCAAGCGATCGCTAAGTACTGGAGAAACCCAATCCTTTGAGTACCAACTATGGTGTAATTCCCAATTCCGCTTTTATGAAGCACGGTTTGCGGTTAGTGACATAGATGAAGTTATCGTAATTGTTAGAGACATCACTGAGCGTAAGCAAGCAGAGACAGAATTAATTGATAAATCTAATACCCTAGCTAATTTCAGTTCAAATCTCAAAAGACTACATCGGCTGAATACTACCCATTACCAAGATATTGAATATTTATTTGCTGATTATCTCCAAACGGGATGTGAAATTTTTGGCTTACCTACGGGAATAATTACTAAAATTACAGGCAGCTCCTACGATATTCGCTCCATTAGATCCGATTTAAAATCACTCATTCCCTATTTATTTCAGGATTTGCAGGATACATATTGTGCTGTGGCTTACCAACAAAAAAGGACAATCACTTACAATAGTCTTGATAATCTTAGTAATATTAGGCAACAACAGTCAAGTCTCAATTTTAAACTAAATTCTTATATTTGTACTCCTATATTTGTCAACGGTGCAATCTATGGTACTTTGAGTTTTTCTTCAACTAAACCCAGAAACTCCAATTTTCGTACCGATGAGCAGGAAATGATTGAGTTAATGGCTCAAAGTATTGGCAAGTTCATTGCTACTAATCAAATGGCAATGGAACAACAGCAAGCAGAAGAAGCACTGCGAGAGAGCGAACAACGATTTCGTCAGATGGCGGAAAATATTCGTCAGGTCTTCTGGATGAAATCTCCTCAACAGGAACAGATGATTTACATCAGTCCTGCTTACGAAGAGATTTGGGGTCGCAGTTGCCAGAGTATGTACCAGAATCCCCAATCTTTTCTAGACAGTGTTCATCCAGAGGATCGAAAACGCGCGATCGCAGCTTTAAAGCAACAGAAGCAAGGTGAATATGACGTAGAGTATCGTATTTTGCAAGTCGGTGGTCAAGAACGGTGGATTCGAGACCGAGCCTTTCCAATTTGTGACTCAGAAGGACAACTTTATCGCCTAGTTGGTATTGCTGAAGATATCACGGAGTATAAGTTGGCAGAGCAGAAAATGCGCAAAGCTCTCGAACAGGAAAAAGAACTGAGCGAACTCAAATCTCGCTTTGTTTCCATGACTTCCCATGAATTCCGCACACCTTTGGCGACAATCCTCAGTTCCACGGAATTACTGCAACACTACAACCACAAATGGACTGAGCAGAAAAAACAAGTTCATTTTGGGCGAATTTGCTCCAAAGTGCAACATATGACCCAGATGTTAGATGATGTGCTGTTCTGGAGTAAGATAGACGCTCAAAAATTAAGGTTGCACCCTTCTTGCTTAGATATAATTAGCTTTTGCTGCTCCTTGGTAGAAGAGTTGCAACAAGGAGAAGGCAAGAAACACAATATTATTTTCCAGTGCTCATCTCAAGATGGTGTTCGCGATCATCAACTTTTAGAAGCCAATTGTTTCCGTGTAATCTATGATAACTCTAGCTCCTGCGCAAATGCTTCACTTATTCCCATACATTACGAAAGCGCTGAATTTACTTCAGCAGTGGCTATTACTGAACTTCCTCAATGGTTGGTTTGCCTAGATGAAAAACTGCTGCGGCATATTCTCATCAATTTGCTCTCGAATGCGATTAAATATTCACCAACTAGCAGCACCATTAAGTTAGAAGTAGCCTTTGAGGAAGAGAATCTGATTTTCCAGATTCAAGATCACGGTATTGGCATTCCCTCAGAAAACTTACCACATTTGTTTGAATCCTTCCATCGTGGTGATAATGTCGGCAATATTCCTGGTACTGGATTAGGGTTAGCAATTGTCAAGAAGTCTGTGGATTTACATGGTGGTCAAATTACAGTAAATAGCAAAACTGGTGCCGGAACAACATTTATAGTGAAGATTCCTGATAGTGCCTCTCCTGTTGCTCTTTCTACTTCAGGGTTTGGGGTGTAGGGAAAAAAGGCAGGAGGCAGGAGGCAGAAGGCAGAAGGCTCTAAGGGAAGCTGACTTGTTTTTCTCCTTCTTTTTGGGGCGGAAGTCCCTCTAATGCTTATTACTTCAAAACCCAAACCAAGGTATGAAGATTAACGGTGTTAAGGGTTTAATAGAAGCCGAGAAAGCTTCACTCAAAGCCTTAGGAGCTCTCGATTAGGGGTAAAGGGTGAGAAGTCCGACTTCTTCAAGAAGTCGGACTTCTGGGATTGGTCGCGATCGCACTCCTGAGAGCCCCAGTTAGTCTAAACTCCAGAGCAACGACAAAAGTAAACCCCCATTGGCACTCACGTCAATGGGGGATTGTAGTCTTTGGAATTTTGTCTCTCTATTTACCTATCTGTAAAAGAGATAGGTTTTACGCAACAGATCCTTAGCTCTATTTTTGTTTTATATTCTCGCTAAGCTTCCAATAGCCGTACACCGATAGCGGCGACTTCACTACGCAGCCATTGAGTCGCTGGGTCATTTGCTTTAGAGCATTTGTACTGTAGATACACGAGAGCGCAGTGCTATAAATGAGGGGTATGACCCCCCATTTGCCATTGGTATCCTTCAAGAAGTCGAGGCTCTTTTGCTATTACAAAGCACCAGCTGCTGTCTGATCCAAAACTCCCCCAGATAGGTGAGTAGTGATATTCATTGCCTGCAATACCGGTAGCTTTTCCCCACCTTTGGGATAATCAATCACACTAACAGCCCCATTGCCCTGTTTAATACCCCAGAAGGAATCTGCACCTAAACCCAAAATGTAGCAGAGAATTACCTTATTAATCGCATCGTGAGCCACAACTAAACCAGTTTTGAGTTCAGTTGACGAGTCTGCTGCTAATTTTTTAACCATCTCATCCCAACAGGCAACTGCTCGCTCCCACACCTGCTGTAAATTTTCTCCCTCCGGCATCTGTACTGTTTCCGGTGCTTCTTTCCACCGAAGCAGCAAATCTGCATACTCCTCGTTAATTTCTGCCTCTAATTTCCCTTCCCAAAGTCCATGACTAATTTCCTTGAGGGCGTCTTGCAGTTCTAAGGGAACATTAGGATGAGGCTGGAGAATAATTTCAGCAGTTTCTTTGGGGCGCAGCATCGGACTACTAACGGCAAAATCCATCGGTATTTCCTTGAGAAACTCTGCTGCTTTTTCCCCCTGTTGGCAACCATTTTCATTAAGAGGGATATCAATTTGCCCTTGGAAGCGGGAGGCACGATTCCACTCCGTTTCTCCGTGGCGTACTAATAACAAACGTAACCCTTTTTGTCCTTCTTGCAATGTGGGCAAAGCATCTCCTAAATGAGATGTCTGATTGAGGGACTCTAACTGCACCTGCTCACCCAAACTGCCTGTAAAATTAAGTACATTGATGCAACAGTTAGATTGCCGGATTGAATGGTAACGAGCTGGGGGGATGCCAATAGCAGTACTAATTAAGCAACGATTGATACCATTGTGGGCAACAATTAAAATAGTCTTTCCCTGATGACGAGGGAGAATTTCTTGCCAAAACTGCCGAGCTTGTTGGTGGAGCGCCAATACGGGGAAATGTTCCTTGGAACCCTCTGTTGTCGGGATAACCATGTGAAATTCGTGAGGGCGGTCTTTCCAGCAACGGTAGTCCTCTGGAAATTTTTCCACCACATCCGACTTGCGCAGCTTCTCCCAGAGGCGTAAATCAATTTCCATGAGATTATCCACTAGCTGCAATTCTTGAGAATTGGGCAAATAGGAACAAATAACCTCAGCTGTCTGCTTGGCTCGCTGGAGAGGAGAGCTGTAGACAGCATCAAAGTTCAGCTTACTGAGGGTAGCTCCGACTTTGTGAGCCTGAGCAAGACCAGTTTCCGTCAGAACTGACTCATCGCACCGTCCTTGAATTATTTGCTGAGTATTGTAGACACTCTGACCGTGACGCACGATAATAACACGAGTAGCCAATCTTTTTATCCTCCGTTACCAATTAGGTGAGCCGTTGCGAGTGTATTAGACCCGCTGAAAAAACCCTGTCACCTTGTGCGCAGGAATGCAAGGCGAGGCGACAAATTACAATAAAATTGGTCAAATTACAGTAGAATTGGCCAAATGCTAACTCAGCCAGCAACCGATACTTTTTTGCTCACAATTACTGAAAAATAATACTCCACTCCAACCAAGAATTGGGTGAGCGAAAAAAAGGGTGGGGAGCGGAGGAGCTGAGGAAGAAGAGAGAACTGATAATTTTTGGATACAAAGCTCAAGAAATCCCACCCAAAATTTCGTTCATCCCCAAGAATTGTGCTTCCCCGTCGCCTTTAGTCAGCAAATCAAAATGGAGAAAGGAATTGTAAAAGAAAGGAGCCAAGAGATACTGCAGCTTGCCCAATCTTGAAGAGAGCGGAATTGCCTCCTCCAGGTGCTTGTTGATCTCTTTCTTGGAGATGCTCGACAACATCCACCAAATATTTTGCTCTCTGGTAGCTTCCTGTATCTCCTTGTTCTTCAAAAAGTTCTAGGGCTATTTGGGCATCTTGAGCAGCTCCGAACTCATCTCCTAGCTCAAAGCGGGCTATTCCACGTCCGAGGAATGCCGGAGCAAAGTCTGGCTTAAGAGACAATGAGCGATTATAATTGGCGATCGCTACATTGTGGTTACCTCTTTGGGCTTCCACTGCACCCCAAGCATAGAAGTCTTGATGAGTTCCAGCGTAATGAGGGATGCCAACTGCTCCTCGCACATTAGCAACCTTGAGGTTGACTCCGAATAATTGAGCACCTCCTAGATAAGCATCCCTAAGATCCGCACCAGTCAAATTCGCACCATTGAGAGAAGCACCAGTCAAATTCGCACCATTGAGAGAAGCACCAGTCAAATTCGCACCGGTGAGGTCTGCTCCAGTTAAGTTAGCACGACTGAGATTGGCATGAGTCAGATCTGCTCCACTTAAGTTAGCACCTGTTAAATCCGTCAAAATAAGACCAGCATCTCTAAGCTCACATGCTGCACAGTCTTTAGTGTTTAGTAATTGTTGGATATGCTGCAAATTTTCAGCACTGGCACTGCTACCCAAGCTGAGGGTAGTTACCCAAGCAGTTGTCGCAATAATTGTTAGTTGTCGATTCATACTATTATAAAAGCAACGATGCTACAGGTTTACTATGGTAAGGTAGAATGTTGGCAACATACCTATTTCTTAAGATTACTAATAATCGCAGTTAATTCACTTCCTGTCGCAACTCCGATAATCCACTAATGCTTAAGGCGATTGGGTGAAAATGATTTTACCCACAATATGGTGCGTTACGCTGCGCGATGCTGCTGGCGAAATATTGCTTAACATTTTGAAAGCCTTGATATTGTGCTCCCTCAGCTCCCTCAGCTCCCTCAGCTCCCCATGCTCCGCAAAGGTTGTTTATTATTTATTTTTTTACAAACAACCAACAACTAACAACAAATAACAATTACATACACACTTTTTTAAATACATTTTTGAGGTCATCTCTATCCCAAAGCTCAATTTGATTGCTAACTGCCAAATTCTTGGCATTTTCTGTGAACTTACTGTTGGTTATCACCATGCCTAAGTTCGCGTTATAATAAGCAATTGCTGCTACAACTTGTTGAACAGCATCAATCCCTACACTACTTTGCTTTCTCTTGGCTTGAACAACAGCTTTTACCCCTTCTTTTTGGATTACCAGATCTGCTCCATAATCTGCACTTGCTTGAGTGAGCATTACTTGGTATCCTAGTTGTTTAAATAATTTAGCCAGAAACTCTTCAAACTCTCTCCCTGTCATTTGATCAACTGCATCTAATTGTTGATCAATATCCTCTATAGACTCAATTGGGACTTTGATTAAATTTTCAATTTCTTTGACAATTTGTTCTACAGCATGAGTACTGATTTTTTTGACTAAACCACTAACATAAACCGTAACAAAACTACCTAGTATATCGATAATTTTCTCGGCTTTATCTTTAATGTTCCACATATTTTCAGAGAATTCTGACCTTGATGTCCCTGTCTCTTCAACAAAATATTCGCATTTACTTAGTTCTGCCTTGAGGAGGCGCTTTAAATCACCAGAAACAGGTAAGCCTTCAATTTCTTGACAGAGGTTGGCTTGAGTTTCTCCTCGGTTATGGCGTTCTTTGTATCCCACATTCCGCACTTCAAAATGTAGTATGCGATAATCACGAATATAGTCTTGATGGTGTTCTCCACCGTTGAGGAAAACAATGAGTATTATTACAAGCGTCGAAACTAGTTCTCTTTTTTACAAGAGAACTAATAAAATAGTCAAAAATTTTGAGAAAATAAGTAATAATTAGAGCAAGTAGTTTACTGAAATCTCTGATGATACCCTCAGAAGAAATCCAAGTTAATACGATTAATCACTTAGGATTAATTGCAGGAATTGTTGATGACATTGGGCTGGAACAAATCATTAATGAAATTCTCGGTTGT
>JAAHHL010000295.1 GCA_010672185.1 Caldora sp. SIO3E6
AGCCATCTTCACTAATAGTTGATTGCCCTCCCTCTTCTATTCTCAGCAGTGCATCTGGTTGAGGTTCATTATCTGCATCAAGGCGCACTGTACAATTATCCCCTAATTGCACCCCCTGTGTGGCAGCTTTATAAACCCCTAGCCAAGTAATAATCGAACTGTGGGGTTCTCCATGTTGGGTAATTCTCAAGGGTGATGCCATGTAAACAATTCCTTCAATCAACTCTGCTTTTTTTAACTTGGGCATGGTACTATAACGACGTTCAAACTCAGCCAGAGTTAGTTTGTCGCCATTTTCTAGGGGTGGAATTGTTTGATGGGATGTAATTTTTTCTTTGCCCTGGGCAATTGACGCACTGGCAATCATAACTATAATCTTCCCACTAGCATTCAGCTATAGCTATTTTAGCATTAGTAAATACCAGCCTAAAGACTATAGCGTTTCTTATTAGGTGCGGAAGACCGGAAAATGCCATCGACAGGCTGTGCAAATTGCCCCTTCTCACACTGGCAAGATGAATTCTTTACTTATTACTTATTACTTATTACTTATTACTTATTACTTATTACTTAATCCCTGTTGCAATACAGCCAATACCTGAGCCAAATCTCCTGCTAATAAAGCCTGTTTATCCAACCACAAACCAGGGAAAACTTCACTGCGAATTATTCCTTCTTCATTAGCAACTAGCTTAATATATTTACCTTCCACCAGGCGAAACCAATCTAATTCTTGCTCCTCAACTCGCCAGACAATATATTCCTGTACCTGATTGCGTCGGTAAACTTTCAGCTTTTTATGTACATCAATAGATACCGTGCTAGCAGCAATTTCTGCAATCAATTCCGGCGCACCTTCGACATAGCCATCTTCACTAATAGTTGATTGCCCTCCCTCTTCTATTCTCAGCAGTGCATCCGGTTGAGGTTCATTGTCGGCATCAAGGCGTACCGTACAATTATCCCCCACTTGCACCCCTGCTGTGTAAGCTTGATAAACCATTAACCAACCAATAATTGAACTATGGGGGTTGCCATGTTGGGTAATTCTTAAGGGTGATGCCATGTAAACAATTCCTTCAATCAACTCTGCTTTTTTCAGCTTGGGCATGGTACTATAACGACGCTCAAACTCAGCCAGAGTTAGCCTATCACCATTTTCTAGAGGTGGAATTGTTTGATGGGATGTAATTTTTTCTTTGCCCTGGGCAATTGACACACTGGCAATCATAACTATAATCTCCCCACGAGCATTCAGCTATAGCTATTTTAGCAGTGGTGAACACCAGCGGAAAGATTATAACAGCTGACCCAATTATGCAACAAACCCTAATTAACCCCAATGCAGATTTGGTATGACAAAGGACAAATGACCAATAACCAATAACAAAGTTTACACCACTTCCAACTGCGGCTTTTTAAAATGCCAGTTAGTCGATTGCTCATAGGCATAAGCTACCTGAAGCAGTTGGTCTTCTCGCAAAACTTGACCAATCAACTGTAGACCAATTGGTAGTCCTTGTTCATCAAAGCCACAAGGTATACTAATTCCTGGCAAACCGGCAAGGTTAACCGGAATAGTCATCAAGTCAGAGATGTACATACTTAAAGGATCTTCCGTCTTTTCCCCCGCTTTAAATGCGGTGGTGGGAGAAGTAGGACAAACTAAAACATCTACTTTCTCGAAAGCTCCTTCAAAGTCTTGCTTGATCAGGGTACGAACTTTCTGAGCTTTGAGGTAATAGGCATCGTAGTATCCTGCTGAAAGAGCGTAGGTTCCCAGCATAATCCGACGTTTGACTTCTGCACCAAATCCAGCGGCACGAGTTTTAGTGTACATGGAGAGGAGATTGTCAGAGTCAGCTTCTCGAAAACCATACTTGACACCATCGTAACGAGCCAGATTGGCTGAGGCTTCTGAGGGGGCAATGATGTAGTAGGTAGGTAAACCGTAACGAAACCGAGGACAGGAAACCACCTGAATTTCAGCTCCCAAGCTTTGCAGCTGATCTATGGCTGCGGTTACTGCTTGTTCAACTACAGAGTCTAAACCCTTGCCAAAGGTTTCCTTAATAATGCCAATCTTAATTTGTCCTCTAGGCTTGAGATTAGGTCTGAGTAATTTGGCATAGTCAGGAGGGTCAACTTTGAGACTAGTGGCATCATTGGAGTCATAACCAGCGATCGCACCTAGTAAAATTGCAGCATCTTCGACATTTCGTGCTAAAGGACCAATTTGATCCAAGGAAGAAGCATAGGCAACTAAACCGTAACGGGAAACTAAGCCATAGGTAGGTTTCATACCCACAATTCCGCAGAAAGAAGCCGGTTGGCGAATGGAGCCCCCAGTATCAGAACCAAGAGCAACAACACATTCTTCCGCTGCTACTACTGCTGCTGAACCTCCAGAAGAGCCACCAGGAACACGGGATAAATCCCAAGGGTTGCTAGTGGGTTGATAGGCAGAGTTTTCTGTGGAACTACCCATAGCAAACTCGTCTAGATTGGTTTTACCAACCATTACTGCTCCAGCTTCCTTGAGCTTTCGGGTCACCGTTGACTCGTAAGGTGGTACAAAATTTTCCAAAATGCGGGAAGCACAGGTAGTAGGAATTCCTTGGGTACACATATTGTCTTTGATACCAATGGGAATCCCCGCCAATGGACCGATGTCTTCCCCAGCGGCGATTTTTGCATCCACTTGACGTGCTTGCTCTAGGGCATATTCTGAAGTCACATGCAAAAAGCCATGTACTTTTGGCTCTAGAGACTGAATACGGTTCAGAGCTGCTTGGGTAATTTCTACAGCTGAGCGTTCTTTGCTAATGAGTTGTTGATGCAGCTCGCGAATGGATGCCATCTTTAGGGGCGCTTAAGCGTGACAATTTGACTAATTTTACCAAAAGTAGGTATTAGGTGGTAGGTGGTAGGTGTTAGAGGAGCTGACACCCATTGGTGTCAACTTAAGCCTAGACATAGCTGACTGGTTGGATTTCATAACCCGCCTTGGATTTAAAGATACTGTTGGCTAATTAAGAGGGGGTCTTACCCCTCACGTAGTTCAATTGTTGAATAGACAAGACTTTTCGCGTTTTGTCCATCAATTTTTGACCTAACCCCCCAACCCCCTTCCCTGCAAGGGAAGGGGGAGCCGGAAAGCCCCTCTCCTCTTAGGGTTTGGGGAGGGGTCAGACCCCACATCGATTCGCCAACAGTATCTTTAAATCCAAGGCTAATAGCTCAAGTCCATTAAAATGGACTAAATTTTTCGGATTTATTTAGTCATCTTTAAAAGCCTAAGCAGGTACACAAAATTAATTACACATTGCCCGAAATTAAAACCCTGGCAGCATAAGGGTCACAGCAATCGAGAATGAGCAAATAATTCTGTGTAGGTGCTTATAAAATCTTTGAGACGAGAGGTCAATCAGCCTTCGCCGCCTGTTTTTTGAGATTGGGTAGCTAGAAAGTATCAATAGTAACTTATTAAACATCCTCTTATACTCTCCTAAATGTCAGGATCTCTGTGATATCAGTTAGCATAATTCGATTGGCTTTAGCATGATTGTTCATTCGTGCCATCTGGGGAGTTTGATGTTGCTGAATTCTACGACTTGAGTAAGCTTTATCGTGGAGAATATAGCCAGCAGACTCCCAGGAATAGCGGATTATATCTGTAACTATGACAATCAAACCATTGGCTACCTCCCGATAGTTGGGAGATATGATGGTGCAAAGAGTTCCTGTCTTTTGTGCCAAAGCACAATTTTTAGCAATCGCAGCAATTGCTACCTGCCAATCTTCTAAAGTCATGTTAGCTAAGTCTTCAGGCTTATCAGAATACTGTTGGTTGACCATTCCATAGTAGGGGATGTCAATAACAATGTAGTCAGGATTCTCAACTGGAAAGTTTTTTGTCAAATCATGTGGAGTAATTAAATCTTTGTACTTTCCGCGTGGAGTCAGATCAAACATTTCTAATTGAAAATCATAAATGTGCTGGCCCATCCACTCTTGACGAGCCTCATACACCCGCCAAACTTGACCAGATCCAGCCATTGGTGCAACAACTAAATCTCCAGGTTTGACGTAATACCAGAAGCAGTTAGCGTAAATTTCACCAGGAATATAACCCCTGTATTCCCCGAATTTTTCATCAATCCGACCGTATTTAACTGTGCTAAAATTCCAATTGTCGGAAGGCTTGATGATAGGGCTAAATAGTGGTTCACTATTTTTTTTCTGCTCATTCCGAATAGCCCGTAGTATTCCAGTTGTGGATAAAGCTGTCTGGCTATTAATGGCTGCTTCCGTTCTCAAATCAGTTAGAACAGCCTCAAATACTTCATGTGAAGTGCTTGCAAGTCGCTGGAATTTTGATAACTCATTTTTTGTGAATCTATGGTGGTTTTGCTGTACATTTTTAAAATTATCTGAGACCAAACTAAGCTTATCTAATTGTTCTTTTATATTTTCTTCTCTGTCTTGTTTTTTTTTGCTTAATATTTCTCCCAATCTGCGTTCAAGCCGAATACGCAATTCAGTAGCATCAAGCTGAACTTCTTTGCTTAAACGAAATTTTTTAGAAAGAGCTTCCAGCGCATTTATTTTTTGCCAAACTTCTTGAATTTCTTCTAGAGTTATAGCTTGCTTCACTAATTTACTTGCCGTCTTTAAAAATTGAATAACAACCGTTTCTTGATTGCCACTAACAATGGTGGGGATAATGGCGAATTCATGTTCAGATGAAGAATCTTTCATTAATTGATTACCTCCTGACTACCGACAAAGATAGTTAGGACGATAGAAAATGAAGCTAGTAACTTTGGTTTTTGATTGTTTGTCTCTTGCATAAACTATATTTTATCGTTAAATAGTTTTTATGAGCTCTTTGCAATTAGAATTCCATTTCTTCTTCCTGGGCAAATAGTTCCTCGTGTGATTGTTGTTCTTGCTGTAGCTGTTGTTCTTGCTGCTGCAATAACTCCTCAGTAGTAAGCTGAAAAGGCGACAAACGCATTCTGGCATTAACTACTGCTGAAGCACCAAATAGATCAACTAGTGCCTCACCAGGGCCAAAATTTTTGGTCATCGAAATTTGAGCATCTGAGGCTTTCTCCAATGCTCGCTGTGCTTCACTGGCTCGGTTATGCCGATGAATAATGCGAGTGTTTAAATTGTTCAAGATATCATCAGGTATCTGAGCAGCACTCTGAACAGCAATAGTAAAAGCAATTTGTCGGCTTCTGCCTTTACGGACTCCTTCATTAAGTACATTACCCATTGCAGAGGCAAACTGCTTACTACCATTGAAAAGGTCTTGAGCTTCATCAATATGGTGCAGTACTGGGAAAGTAATCTGACGTTGCTCTTTGAGATCGTAAACTCGTTTAAGCATATAGTTTAGGAATAATCCATAGTCACGTCCTCCACCTGCCTGTCCCACACGGATAACTAATGCTCTTCCAGGTTGTAATAAATTAGTAGGATCAAACCATTGTGGTTGCAAAGGGGTTTGATCTTGTCCAAATACAGCCGCACTCGCACTGGAGTTTCTTCCTCTAGTACCGTTAGGATTTCCTCTTATGTCAATGGGCATTCCACCATCAACCCAAGCTGGACGGCGGTTACGACGGCGCATTTTGTTGACCATAGCTCTGTAAGTTCGCATATCTATTTGTCCTCTTCTATGAGGAGGTGGTTGCCAAGGGTTTTGGTTACTAGTGACCCATTGGAAAAAGTCTCCTAGCGTCCAAATTACTGGCTCATTATTATTCTGCTCTGCCTGTTGCTCATCGTCGAACTCTTCTAAGAAAGTCTCAAATTCCTCACGAGGGTTAGTTTCATTAGGAGGATAGTACATTACTGCTGCCAGAACTGCTGGATCGAATTCTGAAGCTGGAATAGCAATTGGAGTACCTTGAAAGGCAGTTGATTCCTCTCCCAAATAGTAAAAATTAGCATTAACTCCTTCAACCCAGGTCATGTCTCGGTTTGCTTGACCATTCCGATTTAAAATATCTATTGCATCCTGATTCTGTCTATTAATATGCTGATAATCAGGCTTGTGATCATAAATAATAACCGCAAAGCCCATTTGTAAGGCTGCGCGGATGTAATTGGCACAAGAATTAGTTTTGCCGCTCCCAGTTGCACCAGCAATCAAGCTTTGATAGAAAAGAGTTCTTGAACTGAGATAAATGCCAATGTTAGTATCAATAATCTCTCCAATTCGATAGCTTTCATCCGCAGGAGGTAAATTTAAGTATCTAATAATTTCATCTTCTGTAGCTTGTCTTGCAATAGAGCCAATTTGGGGTCGCCGACGAATGCTACTTGGAGGATCTTGGGTAATGTCTTTAATCAGGTTTACCTGATAAAAATAAACCTCCTGAACTACAACATCACGGGCGTAGTTATTCTGCTCTAACTGCTCAAAAGCATTGATTGTCGCATTATCTTGTGGGCCAAGTGCCGAACGATTTAAGTTCGCTTGTGGGCTAACTACTTGCCCAAAATAGTTCCTCTGGCTTGCGCGGTCTTCAACGATTACAAACTCGTTAGCTGATAATTCTGGCTCGTTAAAGGTGTAGCCGCAGATTAAAGTTAAATCAGAATTAATTGTGTCAGGAATTTGAATGAGTGTCATCGGTAGTTACCTTCATTTGTAATATCTACTCCCATACGATAGTTATAGCGCTGGATTTGACCAATAAAGGAGTGTTTAATTGCTTGAGAGTTGTTGCTTCCTCTGAGGTGCCAATCAACCGTTTCGAGCAAAAGTGGGATTTCATGGTTAATTGTTGGACTAGCATCTTGCCGCAATAGGCTGACTGCGTATGATAAATCAGCCAAAGCGCATTCAAAGGCAAATGCTTTCTCAACCGGACGATAAACTACCCGAACATACTGCCCTGGTAATGCACCAATCCAACTATTAATCTTTCTGTTATCTCCAAACCGTCGTTGATATTGCGCTTGGATAGGACAGAGAACAAATCCCTCTCCTCGCTCTAAACTCATTGCTGTCCACTTACTAATTGCCCATGAACTCCCCAAATCTTTGATTACACCAATAAAACGTTTCCCTGTTTGCATCATCCTAGAATAAAGTTCTCGCCCCGAATGCTGAGTAATCAAGTTTTGAGTGAAAACAGGTCCATCTAGCAGCACTGTTTCTTGTTCGCAGGAAATTGCAACTTCTCGTTCTTGGTATTCCCTAAATGTGGTAGCCCAAGAGCCTTTAGTCTGCCTAGCATTATCTAAGTCGCCGCATAGGCTCCACAAGTTGTCATCATTCGCTGCAATTTCATTAGGTTTTACATAGCTCGTATTTGTAGTAGTTAAAACAATCTCTGGACTATGCCGCTGACGACTAGTAATACATCCGACTCCAACAGCATAAAAGGAAGTATTCATTAAGTCAGTAACAGGTAAAACATCTGTAGAGTCAATTGCTGCAATTGCTCCACCACTTAAATCTGCTCTTACTACATCATCTGAATTATTTCCGTATGTCTGGAAGTCAAATAAAAAATGAGTTTGACTGTTAGCCGCTTCCATGAGTTGGCGTATCCTGCGCTGCACAGCTTCATCGGATTGGCGAAGATTCTGTTCAATGGTTTTGTCAGCCGAAAAATC
>JAAHHL010000296.1 GCA_010672185.1 Caldora sp. SIO3E6
AATGAATGCAGCATTTATCCGCTGTTTTGGGCATCTGCATCCCCCAAGTTTACCCGGGTTGATGCCAGGTTTTTGAGCTAAGAGATGCAATTTCTTGGGATTTTTTGACTTGCTGCATGATTGAAAGCCTTCTCTGGTATGGCTTCCACACTTATTCAGCAGACCCTAATTAACTAAATAATCGACGCACAGCGATCGCAACATCAGGAAAAGACAATACCTTCAACTAGGGTCAGTTCCGTCTGATACTCTCCATTGAGTTCATCTCTAAACACTTTCAGCTGAGAATTCTTCAGATCCGATACCCAATACTCTTGAATCCCTGCTGCCGCATAAATCTGTTTCTTTTTGCCCAAATCTTTTGCCAGTAATGAGCAGATTATTTTTCCTGTCTCCAATCAAAACCAGCTGAAACTACACCCCAAAGCAATTGTTAGCTATATCTGGCAAGCAGATAATCAAAAACCGCACAATCTCTTCTCCGGTGACAGCCAGCAATTTGTTCACGATGAGCTCCAAAACAAGGGAGAAAAGGTAGTGAGATTCAATGGTAGGCAAATCCGCGCTCGTTGGGATAGCCAATTGAATACTGTAGTAGTTGAAGAATTAGATGGCACACCCATACCTAGTTCCACAGCTTTTGCTTTTGTTTATCCAGCATTTTTTAGATAAAACTTTCAAGGCAGGAGGCAGAAGGCAGGAGGCAGGAGGCAGAAGGCAGAAGGCAGTCCCTATGAAAAAATTTTTTCACCACCATGCATGAAAGTCCCTCTCTCCGTGTCTCCGCGTCCCCGCGTCCCCGCGTCTCTTTCAAGTCAGAAGGCAGGAGGAAAGAGGTTTTGCTTGTTTCTTCCCATACATTATTAGAATTGATTGTTCTGATTGACGTCATTAAGTATATTTGTACTGGTGCAAGATGTGAGTAAAACCTAAAACCTAAAACCTAAAACCTAAAACCTAAAACCTAACACCTATCTTAGGTTTCCAATCGCGTGTAATTTTCATCACACCTAGGTCAGCTAATACATAACATGCGAAAGCTCCAACTGGTGGATTTGTCGCATGGAGCCAGGATTGCCCAAACGGATGGAATGTCCAGGACCAGCATCCCCAATAAGTTCCGACTAACTCAACATAGAGAACTAAAAATCCCATAATGAAGTATAAGGTTTGGTAGCCTTTGCGGCGAAGTACCCATAAAAAAACTAAGCCAAAAATAATGCTGAGTGAATCGTGTAAGAATAAAATTGCCCCTCCAAAGAGAAGCCATAAACTTAAAATAAATACGGGTTTTAGTTGTTCTTCATGCTTGTCAATAAAGGAAAGTTCAGCAACGAGCAAACCCATGCTAAACAAAACCCCATGACCAAACGGCACGTATAACGGCACCATCTCCAGCCGATAGATGTATAGGTGGAATAAGAGGCTAAAAATGCATTCTCCAATAGCGGCAAAGGGGACAAAAATCAAGGCCATTAACCGCTGTTCTGGACGGAGACCAAACAGTAATAGCAGAAAGTAGCTAATGATAAAAACATTGGCTAAAGGCTGCCCGTTGAGACCTTGGGAGGCTACAAACTGGCGAGAATCAATAGCCAGTACCATAGCTGTAAGCGGTAGGAAGCTAATTAAAATAAAACGTCTGATCCCATTTAATGGCTCAAACATCAAGAGTTGACTGAAGAAATTCATAAGTTTACCTTTAGGACTAAAGGTTTTCGCCCACCAATGCTACTCTTCGAGAGCGCTTTGCTGCCCACCCTTTCAGGATTGATTCAAGAAGTTGATCAATAACAAATAACAAACAACAAACAACAAATAACTAATCATTAAGATTACGGTAATATTGCCAAATATCCCAGTAAGGGCAACCTGGTTCAATGCGAATACCAGCCCAATGTAGATACTTCAGGTGTTGATTCAAATTGGGGTCGATTAAAATATTTTCTTGCCTTTGAAAATGAGAACTACCAGCCCAGTTACCTGCCCCTGTAGTGGGAGTACGCACGAGATTGATTCTACGCTTAATGCGCTTTAAAATCATGTAGTTGAAAATTGGTTGATCGGAAGTTTTTTCAGAAAAGTCAAAATATTCAGGATGTTGAGCACATTCAGTCAAGGTTTCATATAAGTCTTGTTCCGAAATTAAATGCTTTTTGGAAGCCCAAAATCCTCCATTAAAGATATCTTGGAGCTCACTCTCCTGAAAGATGCGCTTTCTTTTCACTTTGGGCGTGAAGACATATCTGATTCCTTGCTTATGTTGATAATCACAGCACAGAAAATCAGCATCAGCAAAATAATCCAGGTTGTCTATAATTTTTTCAAAGACAACAATATCTGTATCGATATAGAGAAATTCATCATATTCCCCAAACCAACAAGCTTGCTTACGATACTGATTAGGGCGAACAAAAAAATCCTCACCAAAAATGCTAGAGACTTTTTGGGCGAGGCGTTCTACCAGTGCCAAATCTGGATAAAGCTTCACCCCATGGGACTTGGATAACAGTTGAGCGATCGCTTCATATTGATCGTTATAGGGAATCAGGGTAATTGGTGTATCTGGATCGTATAAGCGAATACTGTTAAGCAGTGCGATCGCTTGTTCCGTCACCCGGTCATTAGCAATAATATAGATACCACGAGTCATTGTAAGTAATAAGTAATAAGTAATAAGTAATAAGTAGTAGTAGGACTTCAGTCCAAAAAAAAGCCAGAAACTAGTCATATCGAATGATTTGGTCATCGCTTTTCATATTGAGTTTATGAAGAGCTCCTGAGAAGCGCTTCGCACCCCCAATTGAATAGCTAGAAACTAGTCATATCAAATAATTCAGGCATACTGTAGTCATTTCTAGTTTCTCGATAGTAATAAGTTTTGAGTTGATCACCAGATGATAAGTATTGTTCAAATTTAGTAATGAACTTGCTACCACTGATTATATCAGATATAAATTTCTCTAGTTAACAGACTTTTTGCCTCCTGTCTGAGGGGGAAATAGGGAATTTTTTTGATTATCAATCCTTAATTTTTGGTATCCACCCAGCCACAGCAACCACATTACAACCACAACCCAATGGATGACTACTGCTAACCAAACAGAACCCGTTTGCCAGTAAATAAAGGTACACCCTAAACCCAGGAACCCTGCCAATATCAGAAAAATCGGCTCTAAAAAGGTAGGGAATCCAGCAGGGAAAAAGCTGAGGGCATTCAGAGGATGGTAGATGATAAACAATAGTAAGCCAAATATGGCCCATAACCACCAAATTTTAGTGGGAAGTCCTGCCATCGGATGAGGTAGCAATAGTACCCGGAATACCAATTCCTCCATCACTGCGGGGGCTACCAGAGCAGTCAATGCTATCCTTACCTTAGTCCCCAGAGCTAAGCTTTCTGAGGATGCCACCTGTACTTGCAAGAAGCCTTGCCAGAATCCCAGGGGTAGAGCAATTAGTCCATAAATCAGCAAAATCCCTACTGATATAAGCCAATCTTGAGCAGTAGGAATTGTGTTGCAGGCTGCGCTTAAGCGAGATAGTAAGATTGTGAGCACTTTAGGGAGGTGTTAGGGGTTAGGCAATAGTGACAAGTTAAGGTAAAGATGTCATTGTCAAGGGAGCGGAGGAGCGGAGGAGCGGAGGAGCAGAGGAGCGGAGGAAGAAGAATACAATTTTCCTTACAGCGCTTTGCGCTGTATTGAAGTACAGCAGACAGAAGTCCCCCTTGGCAAGGGGAATGTGAGGGGATCAGCAGTGTACCGCATAGCAGCGCAAAGCGCTGTAACCCTTGGAGTATTTCCATATATAGGTTTTTTTGAGAACCACTACGCCATATATGGGAGTTGACAAAATGCACGACCTTTTAACTTGTCACCATTGGGGGTTAGGCAATAGTGACAAGTAATACCGTTTCTCAAAAGTAGTTGGAGAGATCCAAACGCTGAATCGAGCATATATCAAGAATTCATGGAATCTAAGTCTCTAGCTATTTTCGATAATTGGTATAAAATCTATATTCCCAATTCTCAATTCTCAATTCTCAATTCTCAATTCTCCCTAGCTCCATGCCCAATCTTGTTAATTCTACTTCTAAACCCCCTACCAAACGTGCCGTAGCCTTAGATGCGCTACGAGGATTCGCAATTTTAACTATGGTTTTATCAGGGGTTGTCCCTCGTAAAATCTTACCGGCTTGGATGTATCATGCCCAATTACCCCCTCCTACTCATACCTTTAATCCTAATCTACCTGGATTAACTTGGGTAGACCTCGTTTTTCCCCTGTTCTTATTTTCCATGGGAGCAGCCATTCCCTTAGCACTTTCTCGTCGTCTAGATCAAGGCTGGAGCCAGAAAAAAATTATTTTATCCATCCTCAAAAGAGGATTTCTGTTAGGTTCCTTTGCCATATTCTTACAACACATTCGACCATTTACCATTCATCAAAGCCCCAACCCACAAACTTGGCGACTGGCTATGCTGGGATTTGTGGTACTCTTTTTAATGTTTGTCCGTTGGCCAAAATTTTGGAATAGTCGGCTGAAAAACTCTCTAACTATTGCTGCTTGGGGTCTGGGAATTGGGCTCATCTATAAGCTGGGAGATCCAGATGGGACAGGATTTTCCCTAGAGCAAAGCGATATTATTTTGGTTATTCTTACTAATATTGCTGTGTTTAGTTCCATAATTTGGTTATTTACTCGTCACTATCCCTGGTTGCGTCTTGGCTTACTTGGCTTGTTACTAGCCCTAAACTTATCAGCGAATACTGATGGTTGGATTGCTACTGTTTGGTCTGTATCCCCAGTTCCTTGGATTTTTAGATTTGATTATTTGAAATATTTACTCATTGGTATTCCAGGAACTCTGGTTGGTGATTTAATCTATTCTTGGTTACAATCTATAGACGCGGAGATGCGAGGAGGCGGAGACGCGGAGACGCGGGGACGTGGGGACGCGGAGATATTGAATTTAATGGATGCTGGTGAAGAAAATTTCAGTAATACCTTACCAAACCAAAAACTGGTGAGCTATCCTTGGCAGACCAACAGGTTTCTGGGCATTATCGGTTTAATGTTGCTGCTGATTGTAGTGTTATTGATTGGGTTACAGGCGAGATTAGTGTGGCAAACAACTTTATTAAGCATCATTTTATGTATATCAGGCTTTATCCTATTCTCCAAGCCAGTTAATGTCACAGAAAAGTTACTGAACACTCTTTATCGTTGGGGAGTTTATTGGCTGAGTTTGGGATTGTTCTTTGAGCCTTATCAAGGAGGCATCAAAAAAGACGATGCCACTATTAGTTATTTTTTTACAACTACAGGTATGGCAATTTTTATCTTAATCTTATTTATTATAATTATTGATGTTTTCCAAAAACAATCATGGCTACAACTCTTAATTGACAATGGGATGAACCCGATGATTGCCTACGTGGCTTTTGCCAATGTACTGTGGCCAATCTTGATATTAACGGAATGGAATGACCAGATTATTCAAATGACTTCAACTCCAATAACAGGATTTTTCAGAGGACTAGTCTATACTTTAATTGTTGCCGTTTTTGTCAGTTTATTCACTAGATTTAAATTGTTTTTAAAAACCTAATTAAGTAGCCAAATGCAAGCTGTTGATCTATAATTTTAATATAAGCCAAAATAATCCACAAGCAAAATGCTGCAATCAATTAAAGGAATTTATAAAAACGGTGAGATCAAGCTATCTGAAGTTCCTCACCAAGTTTCGGAAAGCCTAGTTATTGTAACTTTTTTAGAACCCCAAAATACTCCACAACTCAAGCATACGATGCAGTTTGGCATGTTTTCTGGAAAACAACAATCAACAGAAGCTGATTTTGAAGTTGCTGAATTTTATGGAGATAGTGAAGATGCTTTAGACTGGACATAAGTAATTTATGAAATTTGTCATTGATACTCATGCTCTTATCTGGTTCCTCGAAGGAAATTCTCGGTTAGGTTCCAATGCCAAAGCTGTCCTTTCTCATCCTGATTCTCAATTAGTTATCCCTGCAACGACACTAGCTGAGGCTGTTTGGATTGTTGAAAGAGGCAGAACATCTATTTCTTCAAGCAAAGATATAATTGCCGCAGTTAAAGCGGATGCTCGCGTGCTAATTTATCCCCTAAATCAAGAAATAATTGAAATGACTATGAGCTTGTCTGCTATTAATGAGATGCATGATAGGCAAATTGCTGCAACTGCGCTTGTTTTAGCCAGTAAAGGTGAGATGGTACAGCTATTAACCTGTGATAAAAATATAACTGCATCCAGTTTAGTTCCTATTTTGTGGTAACTATCTTTGGTGATAGCAGGTTGATTGATGTTTGGGTAAATTCACCAGATGAAGCGATAACACCATGAACACAGTTGATTACCTCCGTATTAGCTTAATTGATCGCTGCAACTTTCGATGTCAGTACTGTATGCCGGAAGAGGCAGAATTAGACTACATTTTGCGGCAAGAATTACTCACTAATGAAGAATTGCTAACATTGCTGCGAGAAGTGTTTATTCCTGTGGGATTTAGAAAGTTTCGCCTAACAGGAGGGGAACCACTACTGCGTCAAGGGATAGTAGATTTGGTCAGAGAGATTGCCCTGCTTCCCCAAACCCAAGACTTGTCAATGACTACTAATGGGTTTTTACTAGCTCCCATAGCACAAGAACTCTACGATGCCGGTTTGCGACGGGTTAATATCAGCCTTGATTCCCTGGAGCCAGAGACTTTTGAGAAAATAATTGGCAATCGAGGCAAGTCTCGTTGGCAGCAGACTTGGGAAGGCATTCAAGCAGCCCATAAGGTGGGATTTGACCCCTTGAAGCTAAATGTCGTGGTGATTCCAGGGATTAATGAGCAAGAAGTATTGGATTTGGCTGCTTTGACAATTGAGCGCCAATGGCACATCCGCTTTATCGAGTTTATGCCAATTGGCAATGCTCAGCTATTTGGTGAACGTGCTTGGGTACCTTCAGAAGAATTGCGGCAGCGCATTCGAGAGCGTTGGGGTTTGGGAGAATCAACAGTCCAAGGTAATGGTCCTGCCGATATCTTCCAAATTCCCGGTGCTAAGGGGACTTTGGGATTTATCAGTCAGATGTCAGAATGTTTTTGCGATCGCTGTAACCGGATGCGTTTGTCTGCCGATGGTTGGCTGCGCCCCTGTCTGCTCAATGAATCTAGTCAAATTAATCTTAAAACAGCTCTCCGGAGTGGTGTAAACACAGCTCAATTGAGAGAGCAAGTACATCAACTGTTACTAATTAAACCAGAAATTAATTTCAAACTAAGAGACTCTGGCACTACCGATACCTACACTCGTACTATGTCTCAAATTGGGGGTTAAACTTTCAAGAAACACTCTGGCTAATGGCTAATTGCTAATGGCTAATTGCTAATGGCTAATTGCTAATTGCTTTCAAGAAACAAGGCAGAAGGCAGAGGGCAGAGGGCAGAAGGAAAGAAGGTTCCAAGGCTTTAAGGCTCTAAGGTTGGAGGTAGTGTTTCTGTCATTCGTAGGGGGCGGCGTGCCGCCCGTGGGGCGGCTCCTAAGAAACACTGTTAACTGTTGACTGTTGACTGTTGTCAGATGAGCTGCTACCTACTTTC